>NZ_JAUTXY010000019.1:0-92043 GCF_036327795.1 Rhodococcus artemisiae | reverse complement strand
AGAGCTACGGGCGGGCCCCGACGTTCCTGGCGATGACCGGCTACGAGCAGGTCCGCAGCATCGCCGCCGCCCTGGCCGGTGATCATGATGCCGCCGCCCGCGTCGAGCTGACCCTGCCCGAGACGGGAGTGTGCGGCGGCGCCGGAGTGTTCGACGACCCCGCCGCCGACACCGCCACCGAGGCCGCGGCCGGTGGGTGCTGCGGTGCGCCCGAGCCGGAGTTGGTCACTCTCTCCGCCCGCACCGGCGGATAACGCCGGTGACCGACACGTCGACCCGCCCGCAGCCCGGCGCTCTCACCGGCGCCGGGCTGCGGCGGGTGCTGGCGGTGCTGTGCCTGACCGAGATCACCAGCTGGGGCATCCTGTACTACGCGTTCCCGGTCCTGTCGGTCTCGATATCCGCCGATACCGGCTGGTCGCCCACGTCGATCACCGCGGCGTTCTCGCTCGGGCAGCTCGCCACCGCGGCCACCGGTATCCCGGTCGGGCGCATCCTCGACCGGGTCGGACCGCGCACGATCATGACCGCCGGCTCGGTCCTCGCGGTCCCCGCGCTGGTCCTGATCGCGCTCGCCCCCACGCTGCCGGTGTTCTACGCCGGGTGGCTGCTGGCCGGCACCGCGATGGGCGCGGTGCTCTACCCACCGGCGTTCGCAGCGCTGACCCGCTGGTACGGCGACCGCTCCGTCCACGCCCTGATGATCCTGACCCTCGCCGCGGGACTGGCCAGCACCGTCTTCGCCCCCTTGACCTCCGCAGTGGACCAGCAGTCGGACTGGCGCACCACCTACCTGATCCTCGCGGCGATCCTCGCCGCGATCACCATCCCCGGACACTGGTGGGGACTGCGCGGATCCTGGCCCGCCGCGACCCCACCGGCGAACGGCGCAGCCCTGGGTCACCGGGAGATCGCCCGCAGCCCCGCGTTCCTCGCACTGGTGGCCGCCTTGGCGTTGGGCGCGTTCACCGCCTTCGCCGGGGTGTTCAACCTGGTGCCGTTGCTGCTCGAACAGGGCTTCTCCCCGTCGGTGGCGGCGTGGACGCTCGGGCTCGGCGGCGCCGGACAGGTGCTCGGCCGCCTCGGCTACCTGCCCCTGGTCGCCCGCACCAGCGTCCGCAGCCGCATCGTGGTGATCCTGGCCGGGACTGCGGCGACCACCGCGATCCTCGGCGTCGTGACCACGGCCGCTGCGTTGATCGGCGCGGCGATCGGCGCGGGACTGGTGCGCGGATTGTTCACCTTGATCCAGGCCACCGCCATCACCGACCGGTGGGGCTCGACCCACTACGGCCGGCTCGGGGGGCTGATGTCCGCCCCGATCGTGGTGGTGATGGCGTTGGCGCCGTGGGCGGGAACCGCCCTGGCGTCGGCGACCGGCAGCTACGCCACCGCTTACCTCGTCCTCGCAGTCGTTGCCGTGATCGCCGCGCTCCTCGCGGTCGCGTCCGTGCCGCGCCTGACCACCACCGACACCCTCGAAGGAAAACCATGACCGACTATGACGCTCTCGTCGTCGGCGGTGGCCAGTCCGGCCTCGCCGCCGCCCACGCCCTGTCTGCTCGAGGCCTGCGCACCGGACTGCTCGAAGCCGGCGACGAGCCGGTCGGGGCGTGGCCGCACTACTACGACAGCCTGACCCTGTTCTCCCCGGCGAAATACAGCGCCCTACCGGGCGTGGCGTTTCCCGGCGATCCGGACCGCTATCCGCGGCGCGACGAGGTGATCGACTATCTGCGCCGCTACGCCGCCGGACTCGACGTCGACATCGTGACCGGTTCCCGCGTCGAGACCGTCACCTGC
This sequence comes from Rhodococcus artemisiae, assembly GCF_036327795.1. Lineage (NCBI taxonomy): Bacteria > Bacillati > Actinomycetota > Actinomycetes > Mycobacteriales > Nocardiaceae > Rhodococcus > Rhodococcus artemisiae. The sequence continues at coordinate 90,240 of NZ_JAUTXY010000019.1, read as the reverse complement.
GAGCGGGGCGTCTACACCGCCCACACCGCCGCTGGCGATAGTGTCACCGCGCCGATCCTGATCGCGGCCACCGGCTACTTCGGGTCCCCGAATATCCCACCACTGCCGGGTCTGGACACCTTCGGCGGCACGGTGCTGCACACCAGCGACTACCGCGAGCCTGCTGCGCTGGCCGGTCAGAACATCATCGTGGTCGGTGCCGGTAACTCCGCTGTGCAGATCGCCACCGAACTCACCGAGGTCGCCTCCGTCACCCTCGCCAGCCGCCGACCTCCGAAGTTCATGCCGCAGCGACCTTTCGGACGTGATGTGCATTATTGGTTGACGGTCACCGGGTTCGATCGCGCTCCTCTCGGGCCACTGCTGCGCACCCCGCCGACCCAGCAGGTTCTCGACACCGGCCGTTACCGCCGCGCCCTGGCGAGCGGCAATCCGCAGCCGCGACCGTTGTTCACCGGTCTCGACGGCGACCGTGTCACCTGGCCCGACGGCACCACCACCGCTGACACGGTGCTGTTGGCCACCGGTTACCGCCCGCACCTGCCGTATCTGACCGGCCTCGACGGCACTGACCGGCCTCTCCACCGGCAGGGCATCTCGACCACCCACGCCGGTCTCGGGTATGTCGGCCTCGAATGGCAACGCAGCCTGTCGTCGGCGTCGCTGCGGGGTGTCGGCCGCGACGCCGGCCGGGTCGCCGATCGTGTGGTCGCCGCCGCCCGATCCCGCCGCACCCTGCCCACCGGCCTCTGACCGGCGCTGCGTCCATACGTGGCCGGGCAATGTCGACACCATGGAAGGCGCACCGCCCGTCCCCTCCGGGGGCGGGTTTACCTTTTCTCGTGCGATCCGTCGCCGATTCGAGACCGTGGGCGGCGTGTCTGCCGCCGCATGCCCGCATCCGCGTTTACCATCTGCCTCAATGAGAACCCGCGTCGTCGAACGGGTTCCGGCCGACACGACCGCGGGAGCGGCGCTGATGGACATGGACGAACAGTTGCACCAGCTGGCGTGGCAACTCCAGCACAACGGACACGACTGGAGTGAAGTCGCCGCCGAGCTCGGCTGCGACGAAACCGTCGCCCGGGCCATGGCCGACCGATACCTCGCCGACACCGAGAGTCGAGCACAGAAGGACCAATTCTCGCTGTTCGATCTCTGAGCGGCGCACGTCATCCCGCGCTGCTGCCGCTGCTACGCGGTCACGACACCGCGATCCGCACCACTGCGGCAGGTACGTCCGACGTGGCATCCGAGGGTCGACGGGGGCGCTATATCGATTCGCGACATGAGACTGAATTCGGCCGGCAGTTGTGGAGGCCGCCCGGAGGGGGAAGTCTGGTATCGACGGCCATCGAGTGCCGTGGCTCCCTGGACAGGTGGTGGATCATGGGCCGCGCCGAAGGGGTGGATAGAGCCGCCATCGCCGGCGAGCTCGAACGCACCCGTGTGCAACTGCACCGGCTCCTCGCCGATGCTTCCGACACCTCGTTGCGGAGTCGGTCGGCGGGGACGCGGTGGACCAACGAGCAACTGTTGTTCCACATGGTCTTCGGGTACATGGTGGTGGCGGCGCTGCTGCCCTTGGTGCGGATGGTCAGCCGGCTGCCCGCCGGAGTGGAGCGTCGATTCGCCCAGGTCCTCGATGCCGGTACGCGGCCTTTTGACGTGGTGAACTACTACGGTTCATGCGCTGCAGCCCTGGTGTTTGACCGGAACCGGATGGGCACGAAAGCCGACCGGGTCATCGGTGCGCTGAGCCGCCGACTGCAACGCGAATCGGAGCAGGCGTTGGGGCGGGGAATGTTCTTCCCGGTGCGCTGGGACCCGTTCTTCACCGATTACATGACCATTGGTGAGCTGTACCGGTATCCCATCAGGCACTTCGATTTCCACGAACGACAGCTCACTCTCGATTGTCCGCACTGAATCAGAACCCTCAGCCCTCGCGGCAGCACTTTCGGTGTGACGCCAATGCTCGCCGACAGGTCGACCTCGGTTCACGGTGAGCTCAGCCTGATGCACGGTGCAACTCTCTGACGGATAGCCCCGGCCCCGAACCCGTCGAACGAGGACATTCACGTGCATGCACAGCAAGCCCAAGTGCAGCAAGGTCATTCAGTGTGGCGCCGCCTCGATATCACACGCGCGGGTATGTAGGCAACCGCGGATATGCCTCGATGGTGTCCGGAGCGTGAGTCACCCGACCGGAGTCGAGTCCGCTGTCCATGTCACGCACAGTTCGCCGTCCGCGTCCGATCGCTCACGACGTTCGACGTGGTCAGCGCCGCGGCCCGCATCTTCGGTGCGATACAGGTCGTAGCACCCGACCGCGGTATGCGCCTCGCTCACCTCGAGCGCGTTGACTTGCGTGACAGATCGGCCGTGCAGCGGCAGATGATCAGGTTCGCGGAACTCGGTGAACAGCGCATCGACCGCGGTGGCCGGCACCCATCGACCACCGAGTCGAGCAGGAGGGTCGGCGGGATCACCCAATGCCCCCAGTAATCCGTGGCGCCATCTGGTCACGATCCGCTCCGCGGCCACGTGCTGGGGCGCTTCGACATCGACAACGTGGATCGTGTACCCGGCCTGCTGCAAATGGGTGAGCAGCCGCTCGGCGTGACCCTTCCACGCGAGGGTGCCATCGATGATGAGGTTCTCGCCGTCGGCCACGGCATCGCGCTGCGCGGCCGCGAACAGAAAGTCGGTCGACTCACGATGGACCAGCGCCGACAACTCGAAAGGATAGAACCTGCTGCCCTCCCCCGGCGCTGCGCGCAACTCCGGCGGCACCAACTCCTCGAATGTGCCGTCAGCGAGGGCTGCTTCGAGGAGGTAGCGCTTGAACACGTCAGCATCGAGTTCGCGCCATCGGCGCGGATCACGGCCACGGAAGAGATGCTCGTGGGTCGAGGACTTGCCGGCACCGGGTGGTCCTGCCATCACAATGGCCGAACGTTCACGGGCAACGTGCGGGTTCGCTGCGCGCCACTGTTCGAGGATCTGCTCGTGCAACCGTCGGCGCGCGCTGGTGGGCACCGGGGCGCCGTCGATGCGCCGGAACCAGCGGCGATTGTTCACCGTGGCATGGGGCGCATCGGGCTGGAGTGGACCGTCTCCGGTCGACAGGGACGCCAGGTAGATACGGCGGTCTTCGATCTCGTCGGGAGTGAGCACAGGTCAGTGATCTGCCAGCGCCTCGAGCAGAGCGTCGTAGTCCTCGTCGGTGAGGAACCCGTCGCGCAAGGCACGTCCGACCTGCATGGTGAAACTTCCTTCTGTGGCAGGGTTTCCGTCGTCGGCCCATTCGAACGGATTTGCTTCCGCGGGGCGTTCGTACTCCCAGTCGGTCAGTTCGCGCATCATCGCGGCGCGTGTGATCTCGCCGGCAGCGTAGCGTGCGGCGATCTCGTATGCGGTTCCCCCATGCGTGCCCCGCCGCAGATCGGGAGCATCGATACGGGCGCGGCGCAGCATGTCGCTGATCGTCGGCTGACTCACGCCGACGATCTTGGCCAGGCGCATTTGGGTGAAACCCCGCTCATGGAGCTGGCGCAGATGCCGCAGGTAGGCGATGTGCGCAGCGGTTTCGCGGGCCTTCTCCCGGCCCAGATCGGCGACGAGTTGCTCATCAGGGTTCATCATCGTCGTCATGCCGCACCTCCTGCTGGCGTCACACTGTCTACTATCCCACCCACCAGTGTATAGGAAAACTTATAACCGCTGTTCACGTAGTGCGTCGCCCCTCGATCGTGGACGTGCATAGGACAACGTCCGCCGGGGAGGTGATGTGTACACAGGGTCAGCGGCAGTCGACATGCACCGAGACCTGCACCCGGCCGCTGTGCTCGGCGTTCCACCCGTCCGGGCCTTCGACAGCCGCGGCGATATCGAGCTGATCAGGCTCGGACCAATCCACCGGCACGGGAGCAGCGACCACCGGGTCGGTGGTGTCGATCTCGGCGGCCGCGAGCTGCTGATCGGTGTTGCTCACCGTCAGCACCGGCGAGCCGTACACAGCGCGGATAGTCCAGCCGTGTGGAGCAGTGATCTCGACGGTCAGGTCATCGCCCCGGCCGGTGCACCGCGCGGCAACAGCCTCGGGCTGCGGGGTGGTGATCTCGCTGTCGGAGTGCGCATCTCCCCAACCGATGACGATGCTGCCCAGATCGGTGCTGGTACCGGTGACCACCTGGCCGCTGAACGAGGTGGACACTGCCGCGGCATCACGCGGCTGGTCGCCGCATGCGGTCAGCGCGGCGAGCCCGCACGCGAGAGCCGGCACGGCGAGCGCCGCGCGGCGCAGCGGTGAGGTGGCAGACATGTCCCGGTGGTCCTTTCGGTGGAGCGCAGAGTGTTCGGGGGCGCGGGGAGGTGCGGTTACTTGAAGACGTCGACGTACCAGCGGCCGTCGATCTTCGCGGTGGTCACGGTCTGTGTGCCGCGCTCGACCGGGACATCGGGGCGCATGACCGACAGATCGACCAGAAACACCCCGTCGGACAGCTCGACGGTGCGCAGGCAGTAGTTCGTGCCCTGCGGGAGCGTGTCGATGAACGTCTGCAACTCCGGAGCGGACGTGACCGTCGACGTCGGGGTGGCCAACGCCCGCGCAGCCTCTGCGTCACGGCGGTTGTAGTACGCGTAGTTGAACGCGGCGATCACACCCGGCCCGCTGCGCTGGTCACCGCGATCGGCGCGGCATTCGCCGGCCGCCTCCGGATCGGCGGTGGCGGCTGCCGGTTCGGGTTCGGTGTCGTCCGACAGATTCAGTACCGGCAGTCCGTTGTCGTCGACCGGGCCGGATGCCGTGTCCGCGGTGTCCGCCGACGGGGCCGGCTCGGCGGCACTGCCGTGGTCGGCAGTGAGCTGTCCGACGGCGACGGTCCCGGCCACCACCACGACCACGGCCGCTGCGGCAACGGCGGTGGTGCGGCCGGGTCGCCACCGGCCGCGGCCGCCGCGCGGCGACGCCGCCGGCCCCGATGCCGCCGGGGCGGTCAGGGTCGACGGCATCGCCGCAGGTGCGGTGGGTGCGCCACCGAGAAGGTCGACCACCGCGGGATGGCGAGGGGTCCGCCGCTTGAGGTTCGGCTTCTTCATGACGCTGCCCACTTTCTTTCTGGCTCAGATACCGAACTGGGCGATTCCGTCGCCGATGGCGTTGGTGATGAGGTTTCCGGCCAGTCCCGGGGTGGCGTCGGTGAAGAACGACTCGAGGCCCTGGTCGACCTGCTCGATGAGCTGCTCACCGCCCGGCTGGACCGCCACGAAATCGCGAACCTGCGTGTCGATCGTCGGGGCGGTGTCGGTGGTGAACGTCTGCACCGCCTCGACGACGGTGGCACCAACCGGGTCCTGCGACCACTGGGCCAGTGTGGTGTCGACCTGCTCGGTGATCTGCTCGGACTCGACCTCGGGCACCTCGACCTCGATCGGGGTGGCATCTTCCCCCGCACCGTAGGCGGTACCGAGGCCGTACCCGGCCAGGCCACCACCGAGCGCGCCGAGACCACCGCCGACGGCGCATCCCACACCGAAACCGACAGCCGCCCCGAGGCCGGTGCCCGCCACCCCGGAGGTGACCGGCGCAACCCCGGGGACCGGCAGCGGAACCATCGTGCCCAGCCCGGCACCGCCGATACCACCGACCGTGGCCAACGCCAGAGCGGTGGGCACGCCCGCCGCGGTGCATCCGGTCACGAAACCGACGCCCGTGCCGACCGCTGTTCCGGCGACCTGCGCGGAGGCGAGCTTCTCGGCCTCGTCGGAGTCCATGGTGCCGGTCGACTTGTGGAGGTCGGTCACCATCGCCTCGATGACCGCGGTGGTGCGGTTGGTGCGTTCGGCGTCGATGTCGGAGACCCAGGCCGGCTGATCGAAGATCACGCGGCCGAAACGCATCTTGTCGGCCGGAGCTTCGATGGGCAGGGTCGGCCCGGCGACCACAGCCGGGGCCGGGGCCTGCGGAGTCGGCTCCGCGTTCCAGGTGCCACCGCCGGAGTAGTCGGTCGAGTAGCCGCCGGTGTAGTCGGTGTAGTCGGTGTAGTCCGTGGAGTAGTCCACGACGGTGACACCGCCACCGGTCTGCGGATCATAGGCACGCGTGCCCTGGTTGTACTGCGCCGGCGGCGCCACCCAGAAACTGCTCTCGGCTTTCGGCTCCGAGACGGTCGGTGCCGGGGTCGTAGTGGTGGTGCCGCCGGTCTGCGCCCCGCTGGTCACACCCTCCTGGGTGGTACCTCCGGTCACGCCGCCCTGGATCGGCTCGGCCGCCGCCGGGCCCGCCACCATCGTGGACATCCCGAACGCGGCGGTGGCCACCGCCAGCGCCGTCGCGGTGGTCTTCGCCGACCGGCGGCGACGGCGACCCTGTGCGCGGCGCGCGGCGCGGTTTCCGGAATAGGTTTCGATGCTCATCTGTACCCCTCGGTGAAAGTCGGTGAAGAAATGAAGACGGGGCCCACCGCGCAGCGGGGGCAACAACTCAGCCAGCAGCACCACGACCGATCCGGGTGACGGTCGCCGCGAGCACCGTCAACGCGTCGCGGGTCTCACGACGCAACTGCGAGAGCACGATCCGCTCCCCCGAGGCGAAGACCGGCTCGAACGGCATCCGGCACACCGACACCCCGAGCGCGGTGAACGCCTCCACGGCCTCGGTCTCGACCATCGGCGCATCCCCGGGACCGTCCGTGATGACCACGACGGTGCGAGCGAGCACATCGGGGCGGACCGCGGAGATCGCGGAGAGGGTGCGCTGGGCGACCACGGCGGCGTCGCGGCGCAGCGGGACCGGAACAACGACCGTGTGCGCGGCGGTGATCGCCCACTGCCAACTACCGGCGTGGCTGGCGTTGCCGGTGTCGGCGAGCAGCAGATCGTAGTGGCGTTCGAGGATCGCCCCGAGCGTGGCAGCGTCCTGAAAGCTCAGCGGCGCCGCGGACTCCGCCTTTCCGGCGATGACGTACGAGCCGCTGGGCTGGCGGGTCAGGTAGCGGCTGAGGGTGGACGGGCGCACCTGCTGCGGCGCCGCGCCGAGGTCAGCGAGCAGCGCCGCCGCGTCCTGACCGCCGGCCGGGGGGACCGCGACGCGGTCGGCGAAGCTGCCGCCGATCTCTCCGAGGTCGATGCACGCGGTCGTGGCGGGGCCACGGTATTCGGCGATCGTTTCGGCCAGGGCGATCGACATCGGGGTTTTGCCGACGCCGCCTTTGAGGTTGACGAAGGTGATCACCGCGCTCTCCGGCAGCGGCCCGGCGATCGTGGCCTGCGCATCGCGCAGCCGCATCTCGAGCGAGTCCGCTTTCGGGGCGAGGGTCAGGCCGAGCATCGCGTTGAGGCGGCCCCGCATCCCGATCCGGGCCGGTTTCCCCGCAGCGGGGTTCACACCCGGCGCGGACAACACCGGCAGCGGACCACGGAGCGGCCCTGTGGCCGCGTCTGCGGACCGAACCGGCGCCGCGGTGGGTGTGGGGGACGGTGCGGGCCGTGCGGCTGTCCGGACGGGCTGGGCGGGCACCTCGTAGGTGATCGGTTCGGCGGGCACCATCACCGGCCCGGCCGGCGCCGCGGAGACAGGCTCCGCGGCCACCGGGACGGGCTCGGTCGCCACGACCGGAATGGGCACGCTCGGGGCGCTCTCGGTGAGCTTGCCGTCGGTGCCGACCGTGAGGAACCGGGTGTCTTTACCCGTCCGGTAGACGACCTCGACAGCGGACTGCTGCTCGACCGCGATACTGCGCACGAACTCGTGCACGACAGCAGCCAGTGCCTTGTCCTCGGTCGCGGTCAGTTCCATCGGCGGCACGTCCGCACCGGCGAGCGTCGCGCGCGCGGTCGTCGCGGAGGTCGCCTCGATGTCCACGGTCGGCGCCATCGTCAGTTCCCGCCGAAGGCACCGGCGCCGGCCAGTGCGGTGTCCATGTCCTCGACGACGGCCTCGGTCTGCTCCAGCTCGGCCAGGGCCTTCTCGCGGGCCTTACCGTCGGGCAGTGCTTCGATGACCGCGCGGCGCTTGGCCCCGGCCTCGCGGATCTCGGCGAGGCGTTCGCGGGTGAGTTCCTGCTTCTCGTCGAGCTTGGGCAACCATGTCGGCACCGACGCCTTGAAGTACTCGCGTAGCGCGGCGATGACCGGATCGTTGGCGCCCTTGGCGACGAACGGGCCACGCAGCGCGGCGACGTCCTCGGTGGTGGGGGTGATCGACTGGGAGATACGGCGGGTCATGGATTTTCCTTTCGGTGGTGACTACGTGTGCGGATCAGGGGCGAGGGAACATCGGATCGACAACCCTCGGAACGGGCTGCCAGGCACGGATTCGGGCGGCGACGATCGCGCGCACGCGTTCGGGCACGGCCGTGGACCGGAACTGTGCGTCGGCCACATCACCCGCGGCGGTCGCAACCGCAGCAGGCGCGCCGTCGCGGTGGTCCGAGGTCGTCATGCGCAGGCTCCTACGAGATCGGGATCGGGCAGGGCAACGACGCCGGTCGCGTCGAAGACGATGCGGGTTTTCACCCGGCCGGTGCCCACGATCAGGACCGTTTCGATCACCTCGCCCTTGCGGCCGCGGCGGACCTCGACGTCGTCGACGGTGACCGGCACCAGCTCGCCGTCCTCGTCGTCGATCAGCACGGTCTGTCCCGCGGTCACACTCGACGCCGGAATGGCATCGGCGAAGTCGTCGTCGAGCTCCGGTTCCGGCTCGGGTTCGGGGACGCGCTTGGCCATCGACACCGCGGCCTCGTCGCCGCGGCCCGCCCCGATGACGATCGGTTCGGGCACGCTGCCGTGGCTGCGAGCCCGCTTCGCCAGCGCGCGTTCGGATTCGATGAACTCGGCCAGCTCCGGCGAGTAGCACGTGAACTGCGGCGCCTCGACCGGAAGCAGGCCCTCGATGATCGCCTTCTCGCTGCCGGACAGCTGGTTCCACTTGTTCGGATGCTTGTCGACGTTCGGGGTCCACCACATCTGCGCATCGACCGGATTGCCGTCGTCACCGAGCGCGATCCCGCGGCCCTTGACCGACGTGTCGACCTCACGCCCGACAGTGGAATCGCCCCACATCATCAGCGCGCCGTCCTGCGAGAGGTTGCCGAGCGAAATACGGGTGCCGAAGTTGTCACGCGCGTTACCCGAGGCGCCGCCGAACAGGGACGCATCCGGACGCTGCACCCCGAGCAACAAGCGGATACCGGCCGACCGTGCGAGCACCGCCAGATCCGCCCACGCACCGAGCGGATCGAGCTCTTTGAGCAACGCCTTCGTCTCGTCGTCGCCGGTCTTGGCCAGGCGCTGCCACTTGCCCGAGAGGATGAAGAATTCGTCGAGCACCGCGATCATCAGCGGCAGCTGCGAGCCTTCGATCTTCATCTGGTGGATGTAGGCGTTGCGGGCCATCATCTCGGTGTGCAGGGCGCGCACGAACATCGCTGCGCGCAGCGCGTCGTAGATGATCGCCCCGCACCCCGGATACCCTTCGAGTCCGTCGAGTTCGATCATCTTCGGATCGACCCCCACGAACGGGATACCGCGGCGTGCGGCTTCGGTGAGCAGTGTGCGGATCACCGAGGTCTTACCGCCGCCGGTGGGGCCGACGATCAGGCAGTGCGGCTTGTTGGAACTGGTGGACACATCCCAGAACATGATCCGGTCGGCGCTGCCGGTCGCATAGGGCAGGTGCCGCAGGTTCTCGTCGACCAGTTCCAGCGGATGGTCCACCCGGGTGGGCATGGCGGTGACCAGACGCATCACCAGGTAGCCCCGTTCCGGGTACCAGTCGGTGGTCCAGTTCCGGCCGGACTCGTGCGGGCCGGCCAACGACGCGAGCGCTTCGTCGACTTTCATCTGGAAACCCGGGGATCCGGCGTTCATCGACTTCTCGAACCCGACCCGGTACCCGGTCTCGATACCGCTGTCGTCGATGCTGTCGACGGTGACCTTCGGGCCGGAGAAGATCGACGCGCCGTCGAGCGCCGCTTGCAGAGATTTCTGTCGTTCGCTGCGGGTGTCGGGGGCTATCGGGGTGCGGGTGATGACCAGGCGGTCGCGGCGCGCGTCGTGGCGCACCGTCATCGCCCACGACTCGCTGCCACCGAACGCGGATTCGACCGAGCGGGAGAACTCCTCGAGCTGCTTGGGCCGGATCACCGCGCCGCGCGGCATCGTGATCCTCGCGCGGCGCATCGTGCGACCGCCGGCCGTCGGCGTAGCGGTGATTTTCGTGGGCAGGTGGCCGGTGCTCTGCCGGACCATCGAGTCGAGCATCTGCCTCCAGCGGCGAGCGCGGTAGCGGGAGATGTCGGCGGCGATCAGTGGGACGGTCACCACTGCCAGCGGCCACCGGTAGTCGTGCAACTGAGTCAGCGCGTCGAGCGCCGTGGCGTTGCCGGTAGCGGAGGCAACGAGGTTCGGGCTGTAGAACGCTACTGCGGCAGGCACGGCCGTCAGCGGTGAGGCGGGTACGAAGCGTCGGACACCAGTAGGCCGGTCGTCGCGGACCTGACCGCCGCGAGGGCCGGTGGTGTCGCCGAACATATCGCGCCACGCCGCGACTGCCCAGTCTTTGAGTGGGTCTGGAGTTCCGCTCACTGCCTGCGCCTTTCGCTCGTGTCGGTCTCGTTCGGGGCGAGGTTCTGTTCGTGCCCGCGAGAAGAGTTGCAGAGGGTCCCCGTTTTCACCAAGCAGGTGAACACCTTCTGCGCGCTCGGGCGGGACGATTCTGGGTGCGGGTCGTGCCCGGCCGATTGTTGTGCCGTCCAACATGTTCGAAGCGTGTCGGGAGCGAGGCGTGTTCGGCGCTCGATTTCACCGTCGCTCGAGCGCTGACCGCAGCGGTGTGCACAGTGCTCACGCATCGCTGCGGTGAGCGCTCGGCGCAGCGGTCGAGAACGCACTCACATCACGCTGCGATGAGCGCTCATTCGAGCGGTGCACACAGCAGTCGCACACCACTGAGTCGAGCGCTCATTCGAGCGGTCCACACAGCGTTCGCGTACCACTGCGGTGAGCGCTCGACCGAGCGCGTGCACTCGCTCTCGCGAGCGGTGTCTCGAACGCTCATCACGGCGCTGACGCACACGATCATCGAGCGTGTGCTCAACCGGTGAATCGAGCGCTCCGGAGAGCGTCCGACGTGGGCGGTTGCGAATAGCGTTGGCTCCCGGCGGAATTCTGAGTTACACTCCCCCCCAAGGAACGCCGGGGGGGAGTGACCCCGGAGGGGTGGCCCCCGCGAACGCTTTTTCGAGCGGTCGAATCCACCGCTGAAATCCGCCCCCGAATCCATCGCTGTTTTCGAGCGCTCATTCGAGCGCCCTTCCCTGAGCTCATTCGACGCGCTCCGCGCTGTCCTTCTCCCCGGTCCGATCACCGCTCGTCGAACCCCGCTCTCGCACTGTGTGCGCACGGCGCCGGTATATGCGTACTGAGCACCCCTATGTGGGCATAGAGCTTCTACCACCCCATAGGCATCCGAAATGCACCGACGAACGCAACACTTCGTGTGCGCTGAGATCGCGCGTGTGAACACCGCTGCGGCGCACCGTCAGCCGCGTCATATCTGCACCGGTTTCCGGTTTCGTGTGTCGATGCGTGTTTTTCGCGTTCGATCTGCCCGTCGACCTCGGCGGATGCGGACGGTGGGCGTGTTCACCTGGTTGGGGGAATTCGCGTTGCCGTTTTACGGTCTCGGCCATCCCATCTCGGGTGTACCGACCGAACCACCACTGGAGTGTTCATGTCTCTCGCATCGAGCTTTGCCGAACTGGTGACCGCGAACGTCCCGCGCGGCGACGCGCTCGCCCAGACCACTGAGGTCAGCACCACCGGTGTCCGGGCGTGGATCGAAGACAACATCGTCTTCACGATTCTCGTGCTGATCGCATGTGTGGTGTTGATGGGTGGTCTGCGCGGCAACTTCTCGAAGGTGGTCACCGTCGGCGGTCTCTCGCTCATCGGCATGGCGTACATGGGCATCGCCACCAATCCGGACGCGGCGACCGGAATCGGCAACTGGGTGCTCGGTCTGATCGGCATCCAGGTCGCGTGAGCACCATGCGCGAGCACCGACCGACCAGCGAAGGGCACCGACCGTGATCGACAACGACGACATGCTGCACCGCGTGGATCGGCACTATCTCGGCCCGACCGGTTTCACGCTGCCGTTCCGGCTGCGCTACGCCGCGGTCGGACTCGGCGCGGTCATCTTGGTGACCGTCTTCGTCATTGCTCGCGCACTCGTGCAGGTGCCGCTGAGCTACACCTCGCTCGTGGTGATCGTCGGGGTCAGCGCGGTGCTGACCTCGAAGGTGACGAAGTACGTCAATGCCGACCGCCCGGTCCGGTCGGTGGTCAAGGCCGCGTGGAACGACCTGACCGCACCGCGCCCACCCAAACAGGGTCAGACCGTCACGGTCCGCATCCCCGCCGCTTTCCGTACCTCGCGTAGCGCACAGGACCACGACAGCGGGTTGCACTCCGGCGACCTCGTCACCCGCGACACCGACACCTCGTCGAACGAAGGGAACCTCTCCCGATGACCATGCAGTCCGACAACGACATCGCCGCGCTGTTCGATCCGAACTTCGACGAGCCCGAACCCGCGGTCGTTCCCCCGGGCGCGCTCCCCCCGTCATGGGCGGCCGCAATGGCGGCAGGACGCGGCCCCACACCCGCTGCGTCCGCTCCGATGCCGGCGCCGGAACTGGCGTGGTCCCGGATGCCCGACAGCAGCATGGCGCCGCCCGCTCCGGCGGCCCCGCTCGACGCCGAACCACCGACCGGCACACGCTCGCGCAGGCGCACAAAGCGTGGCAAAAACACCGACGCAGACAAAGACTTCATCCGGCAGGCCACAGCGGCGCGCACGCGCGCCGACCGCGACCGCAAAGCGGTGCGCCTCGGGCTGGTCGGGGTCGAAGGCAACGTCACCCGCACCCGCACGCAGTCCACCGCGTGGTTCGTCCAGCCGCCCGGCCCGTGGAACATGCGCCCGGTGGGCCGGCAGCGCCGCTACATCCAGAACGAAGCACTCGTGCTGGCGAACCTCGCCGAAGCCGGCGTGACCGGTCTGCATCGCCGTCTGGTGCGCACCCCCTGGCCGGTGCGCCAATGGGCACAGGCGCACGACACATGGGCCGAACCGATCCCCGACGTCCCCGGAGCACTGTCGTGGGCGGACTACCTGCGCGGCCAGCAGCACGCACTGCTGTGGGGCAACCCGACACAGAAAGGCCGCTACTGGGGCGTGGAGCTGCCGCCACGCTCAGCGCTGGCGATCGGGCTCGACACCGTCTCCGCGTGGTTGCTTCCCGTCGTCGACGCCCCGTTGGTGGGGCGTGTAGCGAAGATGGTGCGCAGCTGGGCGCGCACGGCGTTCCTGGGCGAGCAGAAGGCCATTGCCGATCACCTCGCGACGGTCGAGCGCGTCCTGTCGGGCCAAGGTGCGGCTGCTCGGCCTGCCACCGCCGCGCAGATGGACTATCTGTTGCTGCGCTCGGCCTCGCTCGGATTGCCGCTCGATGCCGAGGGTGTGATCTCCGGCGGCGGGGATTGGGAGCAGTCCGATGTGGCTGCGCTCGAAGACCTCACCGACCTCGCACTGACCCCCGGCGACGGCTACACCACCGTCCGCGGTCAGGTCGGGGGCCGCGACTACACCGGCTACGCGATCGTGCTCACGGTCGGGCGCATGGCGCCGCTGCCGATCCCGGAGCGGATGCTGCCGTGGCAGGTCATCGGCGACCAGTCCGGTGAACCGCTCGAATGGTCCGAACGCATCCGCCTGAAGACCAAGAGCCAGACCGTCAACAAGTTGCGCCGGTTGACCTCGAGCATCGAGGCCCAATTCGACCACTACACCGTCGAACACGATCAGGTGCCGCCGCAGGAACTCGCCGAGCAGCACGCGCTCGCGCAGCGGGTGATCTCCGACATCGAAGAAGACCACTCGGGTCTGTCGGTGCGCACCGAAGGCTGGTATCGGGTCGTCGTGGTGGGTTCGACACCGGCTGAGGCCAAGGAGAAGGTCTCGATGCTCCAGGAGATGTACGCCCCGCACATCCGCCTCGAACAGGAACACGGCCAATACCAACTGTTGCGCGAATTCATGCCCGGCGAACCACTGGCGAACATCGCGCACTGCCGACGCATGAACGTCGAATCGCTCTCCGCCGGCATGGCCGCGGTCGGCGACCGCATCGGGGACCGCACCGGCGTGGTAATCGGGGAAACCGCGTCGATCGCACCGCGGCCCGCGGTGTGGGATCTGTTCGCAGCACACGAGACCAAGGACAAGTCCGGTCTGACACCGATCGTCGCGGTCCCCGGCTCGGGCAAGACGTTCCTCGCGGGCGTGCTGCTCTACCAAGCCGTGCGGGCCGGCGCCTACGGTGTGGTGCTCGACCCGTCCGGACCACTCAAGAAACTCGCGCAGCTACCCGAGTTCCGCGGCATCGCCGAAGTCCAGGCACTGACCGGCCGCACCTCGCGCCCGGGTTCGCTCAACCCGTATCGGGTGATCGTCGATCCGCGCCGCGACGACCCCGACTACAACCCCGCGAACCCGGATTACGCCGACGATCTCGACCGAGCGGCGGCAGCGCAGTCGCAGTACGAAGCCGATGTGCGGGCCGCGGCCGCAGAGCGGATCTCCGTGGCGGTATCGGTCCTGAAGATGATGCTTACCCCTGCGCGGCTCGATCACGAGTGGACCGAGACGGTGCTTCAGACGGCGGCGAACACGGTCGGCGGCGAGCGGCACCACAATTTGCGTGAAGTCCTCGAGGCCATCGCCACACTCGCCGGCGAGGACGAGAACGTCGACCTGCGGACCTGCGCGAAGAGCGTGTACCAGGACTTGACGATGATGTCCGATCTCGCCGAGGCCCGAGTGCTCTTCCCCGAGCGCGGGACCACCGCAGACGCGGACGACGTCGCAGGCGATCGCATTCGTCTCACGGTGTTGACGATGCCCGGTCTGCAACTGCCGCCCGAGGGCACCGACCCGTCGCAGTGGACACCGCAGCAGCGGATGGCCGGCCCGTTGATGCACATGGCCGCATGGCTCGCCAACCGGCTCGTCTACGAGCTACCGCGCTACGAGCGCAAAGTACTGTTCCTCGACGAGAACAAGTACCTCGAACAGACCGGCGCCGGCCGCACCCTGAACCTGCGCATCGCGCGTGATTCGCGCAAGTACAAGGTCCGCGCACTGGTCTGCTCACAGCTACCGGACGACTACCTCGGTGTCGACGGCACCGACGACAAGTCCGCGCTGACGTACGAGGTGATCATCGGCGATCTCGGCGGCAACGCCCACGCCATCGCGGGCGCCCTGAAGCTGCTGAACCTGCCGGCCGGTGAAGGCTACGAAGCGCTGTTGGCCGATCTCGGTGGCGGCGGCGAGGACACCTTCGATCCGGACACCAATACCGATCGTGTGGATCAGGCACGGCGGTTCATCGTGAAGATGGCCGACGACATCGAGTTGATCCGCTCGGACTGGACGCACTTCGTGCACCTGGCGCATGTATTCGAGGCGTTGGATTCGCGGGCGACCCGCGCCGCGATGGGTAGCGCGTCATGAGCCGGCAGCAGGCGCAAGCAGCCCTGGACAGGCCTTGCCCTGCCCCGCGCCGTTCCGGGCGGCGTACGGGACTGGTGGCGCGTGTTCTGACCGTGCTGATGCTCGCAGCGATCCCACTGATCGGCGGAGGCGCCGGGGTCGCGGCCGCGAGCGGATTCGACTGCAAGGAAGTCCCCACGCCGGAGTTCCCCAACGAGGTCATCGAAACAACCTTCGACTCGTCCAGCGCCAGCCGGTCACCCCGTGACGGTGGTGGTGGCACCGGGTATGAGAGTTACGGGTGGGCGGGCCTGAAATGGCACACCTACGACCTCGGCTGCGGTGAGGATCTGGTCAAGGCACCCGGCGCGGTCGGTGACACCACCCTGGGCAACACCTTCTTGACGATCGGCAAATCGCTCGCGGCCGCGGCGTTCTGGCTCGACGATCAGACCAAGACCGGACAGGACGCCGCCGAAGCCGGTGTCACGCCCGCGTTGTCCCAAGCCGGTGTCACGCCCGCGTTGTCCCAGTTCGACCGCATCGTCTATTCGATCTCCGAGGGCATGAGCGGGGTCTACACGCAGTGGCTGGGAATCGCCCTGATCATCGTCGCCTCGATCGTGCTGTGGAAAGCATTGAAGGCCGACGCCGCCGGCGTCACGAGAACCTCCGCGATCGCAGCGGCCGGCCTCATGCTCGGAGCACTGTTCGTCGGCGCACCGCAGAAGGCGGTGCAGGTCGCCGACGAGACGTTCGGCTCGCTGATCACCGAGACCCAGGACCAGATTTTCTCGGTGCAGTTCGGGGACGGGCCGGGCGGCGGCACACTCACCGGTGGGCCCACCGACCCGAAGAACGTGCTGATCGACCGGATCTTCCTGCCGGACTGGCGCACAGGCTGGTTCGGCACCAACTATGACGCAGCGGACTCCGCCCGGCTCGGTCCGAAGCTGCGCGATGCGCTGGCCTTCTCGTACGAGGAGCAGGAGCGAGTCAAGAACGATCCGCAGGCCCAGGCCGAGCTGGCCGAGCAGAAGGCCGACAAGTTCCGCGAGATCGTCGATGCCCTCGAATCCGACTACCAGTTGTCCTATTACCAGTTCCAGGGCAAGGACTCCGGTCGCACCTCCACCGGGTTCCTCGGCATGCTCAAGCTGGCCCTGCCGTCGATGTTGTGGATCGGTGCCTCGCTGCTCAAGATCACTGCGCTGCTCGCGATCCGGTTCGCGATCCTGTTCGCGCCGTTGTGGGTGCCGCTCGCGATGGTCGCCGGTGGTTGGCTGGCTCGTATCCTGCGCATGCTCGCCACCGCCTACATGTGGGGTGTGGCCGGCGCGGTCATCGTCGCGCTCTACCTGATGGCGCTCGTGCAGCTGTATGTCCACGACGACGCGCAGGTCGACGGGACATGGCGGCTGTGGTTCATGATCCTGCTGACCGTCGTGTGCTGGGCGATCATGCGCCCGTTCAAACGCATGAGCCAGACCTTCACCCAGAACAGCGCGAGCATGGTCAACCGCAAGGCCCGCGGTATGAAGCAGTCCCTCAAGACCAAGGCGTTCGCCGCCGCAGGGGCAGCACTCGGCGGCCCCGGCGGGGCGATCGCAGCCAGGGCCGGTGAACGCTTCGCGAGTAGGGGCCGCGGCGCCGACGACGCCAGCGATACCCAGGTCGAGGGCAAAGCCACCACTGTGAGCAGGCCCGAAGGGCGCGGCCTGAGCAACCGCCGGCAGCAGGCACTGACGCAGGCACGAGCAGACGCGCGCAAGGGCAGCACCGAACGACTCGGCCAGACAGCAGATCCGGTTGCCGAACGGGACGCGCGCATCGCCGGGATCGCCGCCCTCGCCAGCCGCGACCTCGCCCGTGGCGCCACCCCAGTCGAGGGCACGGCCGCAGAACGGGCCGCCGCGACCGGTGTCTCCGCGTGGCGGCGGCTGGACAAGGACGAGGCCGAGAGTCGCCGTCAGGAACGACAGGCGCGCAAGGAGCTGCTGACCGCGAGTGTCGGGCAGCGGTGGGACGGTGGGGATCGCTCGGCGATCGCGCCGATGAAGGTCTACACCCCGGCCCGCCGCCGCGAGTCCGCACGCACCACCACCAGCGGCAGCACCAGCTCTCGGCCGCCGCGCCAGGCCGCCCTGAGCGGTGAGCGTTCGGCCGCGGCCCCCCGGTCGCGAGTCTGGAACGCGCCCGCCCCGTCCGAGCCCACCCCGAGAGACAGGTACCTCTGATGACTCGGTCCGGACCCAATCCCGTGCTCGCGCCGATCCGCCGGTGGGTGCTTTATTCGCGCATCAACCTGGTTATCTCGGTGGTCGGTGCGATCACGGTGTTGTCGCTTGTCGGCATGGTGTTCGGCGAAGACCCACAACCACCGACCGTGGGGAACACTGCTGCGGACTCGACCGCAGCAACCGCCGACACAGCCGGGGCTGCGGCATCCGGGGACGTGATCAGCCACGACCTCGACGAGGTCAGCGAGTCCGCGGTGGTCACCAAGACCGCGTCCTGGACCGCAGCCAGTGCACCGGCCACCGCGATGGCCTACGCCCACGCCTTCGTCGACACCACACTCTCGGACACCGAGTGGACCCGCGCACTGGGCCGCTACACCGCGGACACCCCCGCCGACACCACGGTGGCGGCAAGGCCGCAGACCCCGGTGGTCATCACCGGCCCCACGCTGAGCACGGCGGTCACCGGCGCCGCAGGAGCACCGAGCGCACGGGTGAGGGTCCCGACGCAAGCCGGGGATCTGTCGGTCTCCGTCGTGGTCGACGAGCGGCCGGACGGCTCCCAGCGGTGGGTGGTCGACACTCCCCTGCCGACACTGGATCTGTCCGAGGTCGAGAAGCTCGCAGTGGCCCCGGCGCCCACGCAGGTCACGACCGCACCCCGGCCGACGTCGACGCCAACCTCGACCTCGGCACCGGCACCGACGACCTCGCCGTCTTCGTCCGAACCCGACACGCCCGAGTCCGAGCCGAGTCGCACGGTCGACCCCGCCCCGGTGCCGGTACCGGGCCCGATCCCCATTCCGGAACTCGACACCCCGATCCCAGGACAGCTGTGAACCTCGGCCGCGCCGGCAAGGCGCTCCTACTCAGCGGTGCCGCTTCGGTCGTCATCGGCACGGCCGCATGCTCGACCGGCGCCCCGGTGATTCCGCGCGATCCGTGCAGGACCATCCCGACCGACACCGAGACCGGCAGCTCCGCGGCGGCCTCACCAGACACAGCATTGTCGGTCTCCGGACCGATCCAGCTACCTGTACGCCCGGGAACGGCCACCCACACATCCGGATTCGGTGCCCGCTGGGGCACGCAACATCAGGGCGACGACCTCGCCGGGCCGGTCGGCACACCGATCCTGGCCGCGCTCGACGGAATCGTGGTCGCCGCAGGATCCTCGGGCGAAGGGCCCGGGGTCGGGTTCGAGAATTGGGTGATCATCGACTCGAACGTCGACGGCTCTCCGGTGAGCACGGTCTACGGGCACATGTTCGCCGACGGCATCCATGTCACCGCCGGACAGCAGGTCACCGCCGGCGAGCACATCGCCGACATCGGCAACGCCGGCGCCAGCACCGGACCGCACCTGCACTTCGAGTACTGGCAGGGCGGCCGGTTGCAGGGTGGCACCCCGCTCGACCCGGTGACCGTCCTGCCCGAGATCGCGCAGCAGAACGGCGGGGCATCGGTGTCTGTCGATGACCACCACGACAGCGCTGGCGATCAGGACGCCGCCATCAGGCTCGTCTCCGCGTCCCGTTCGACCGCCGACTGTTCCGGATTCGGTATGGCCGGCGGGGGCGAGCTGGCCTTCGGGACCGTGCCGGCCGAGTTCGAGCCGTGGCTGCGCCGCGCGGGCGGGGTCTGCCCGGAGGTCGACTCGCCGCTGCTGGCCGCGCAGCTCCAGCAGGAGAACAACTTCCGCTACGGCCCGAACGCACCCGTCTCCCCTTCCGGTGCGATGGGACCGGCCCAGTTCATGCCCGGCACCTGGGCCACCTGGGGCAAAGACCATGACGGCGACGGCACCATCGATCCGAACTCCATCGGGGATGCCGTGATGTCGCAGGCGCACTTCATGTGCGCGCTCCACCAGGACGTCTCCGAAGTCTCGGGTGATCCGATCGAATTGGTGCTGGCGGCCTACAACGCCGGCCCCGGCGCGGTGCTGATGCACCGCGGCATCCCGCCGTATGCCGAAACACAGAACTACGTCGCCAAGATCACCGCAGCCCGCGCGGCGTTCACCAACCCGAACTCGCGGGGCCGATTCCTACCGAATACCTCTGGTGACAACGGTCAGGTCGTCGCCGCTGCGCGCGAGTACCTCGGCACCCCGTACGTCTGGGGCGGTGGGGGCACCGGCGGCCCCAGCGGTGGAGGGTTCGATTGTTCGGGTCTGACCTCGTTCGCCGTCCACGCGGCCAGTGCCGGGACGGTCTCGCTCCCCCGCACCTCCGAGCAGCAGTGGACGGTCGGGGCCGAGATCCCGATCGAGCAGGTACAACCGGGTGATCTCGTCTTCGGTAGCTGGGGTCCGAACGGGCCCGGCCATGTGGGGATCTACTCCGGCAACGGTCAGATGGTCCACGCGCCGACAACGGGTGATGTGGTCAAAGAAGCTCCCCTGCAAGCAGGGATGAAAGCCCGCCGGGTGATGTGAGGGGACATGTCGTTATTCCAGGTCACAGCGATTTTCCGACGGATGGCGAACTCATGACCACCACCGAGGTCGAAATGCCATTTCCGAAGCAGCGGCATCTCCGTTGTTCGCATCGCTCGGGAGGTGCGAACCTCCCCGGGACTACCGGCGGGAATACGGGGGTCATGGGCGACGGGTCCACCTGTTCGGCGCTGAGGGACATGTCGTTTACGCTGGTCAACTTCTGTGTGATACGAATCGGAGGGACTTGTGAGGGCGAAGAAGCTTGCCGTGGGGGTGCTGACTGTCGTGGTCGTCGGCCTCGTCGCCTATTCGTGCGTGTCCCGCCAGGATGAGGTCGAGGGATCGGCGACAGCCGGCTCGACGACGACCAGCTCGACGACGACCGCACCCACCACGACGGCCGGCTCCCCTCCTTCGGCTGCGGAGATCACGACACCGTCGCCGGCAGCACAAGCAGCCGAGGACATCGCGAGGCAAGCACTGACCGTGGCCTTCACCTGGTACCCCGCCACCGATGCCACCCAGAACGACGCCTACGGACGCGCCCGCGGTTGGCTGACCGAGCCACTCGCCGAACGGATGGTCATCGACGCCCGCACCGAACGCGGGCCCGGTGTGCAGTGGGCGCAGTGGGCCGAGCAGCAGGCGAAGGTCATCGCCGACGTCAGTATCGAGTGCTCCGGCTGTCCCGAGGACACCGACACCGTCGTCCGGCGTGTGGCCACCATCAAGCAGACCGTGGTGTCCGGCAGCGGCACCGATACCGTCGAGCCCGACACCACGGTGTGGGTCACGATCGTGCGCGAAGGCGACCGCTGGCTCATCGACGAGATCCGCTACTGACCGGAGGACCTGTGAAGCCGAAGAACCTTGCCGTCGCCCTGATCATCGCAGCGTGCGCTGTTGGTCTCGTGTCGTGCGGTAGCGACGAGCCCGCCGGCCCTGCAACGACTGCGGCCCCGACCACGACGGCAGCGCCGGCGGAAGTATCAGTCTTCGGTGAGGACAGCACCGACATCGGATTCAAAATCAACAAGCAGAATGCGACCGCCATCGTCGAGGCCGTGGAAGAGCGTGGGGGCACACCGGAGCAGGCGGTCGCGGCCCTTCTCGCCGGCCAGGCCGAGACGGGCTGGACCTCCGGGTTGTCTCTACCGGCGCCAGCGAAGGACATTTCAGACATTTACGGGTGGCGGTTCGCGTACAACATCGGTGCCGATTCCACCGATGCTGTGCGCGCCGCGACGTACACGTTCATGGACAACGCCGCAGCCGTGAACGTCGACCCGTCCGATCCGGTGGCGTATGCGTTGGCGGTGCAGCACGCTGACGAGCGCGAGTATGTCGAGGACGAGCGCTACTACAAGAACGGCGAGACCGCCGCCTCGGAGTACGCCAAGGCCCAGCCCATCGCCGAGGCCGCGTACGCGGAACTGCGCGACGCGCAGTAATTCCAGCTAGGGGACATGCCATTATCACTGGTTGAAGAAATTTCAGGCCGGTGATGTAGGCGGCAGCAGCGGGGCTGCCTCCCAATGCACTCCCCCCATCACCAAATGCATAAAGGGCATCGCTTCCTAATTGGCTTGGAGTCGACAGCTATCCACGCCCCCGAAATTGCCTGCGCACACATTATTGGAGGCGCACATATTGGCTATATGCCCCCATATATCCCATATATCAACGTTACCGTGATTTGCGACACATGCTTTGGTGCCGCATATCCACCCTGGGTAAGTTTCATTCTGCTCGGGGGAGTGTCTCCTTCGCGCGCGCGCCAGTCGGTTGAGTGATTCCCGGCTGGAAGCAGAAGGCCCCACGAAAATCGTGAGGTCTGCTTCCAGCTACCCGGAATCGGAGGACGACATGCACAGCGCGAGGAACCCCAACGAGGGACACACCACACCTGGCCAGGTAGAGAAACTACGAAGGCTCGCCGAGCGGCCTATTCCGCGCGCGTTCATGTGCCGCCCGCAGTTCACTCTCCGGAATCCCCAGCGCAGCAGACAGCTTCTCGGCAGCGTTGTCGGAGAGCGAGATCACTCCGCGCTCCACACTGCTCACAATCTGAGTGGTGATGCCGGCCTTGGCGCCGAGTTGAGGCTGCGTGAGCCCGAGCAGCACCCTCCAGTCACCCGGGTAGCGCTCATCCACGGGCACCTGCACCACATCGGCGATCGTCACGCCCAGCACTTCGACGACACGCGCAAGCAGGTCCACCTGCGGAGACGAGTCGTCCTGCTCCCAACGGCGGATCGTTCCCGTACCCACCTTTGCGACCCGCGCGACCTCGGTCTGCGAGTACCCAGCATTGAGACGCGCCTGGCGCAACGCATCGGGGTTGAACCCACGCATGATTCGTCGGCTCACCGCACGAATCCTCCTCGTGAAGTCGTCATCGCTAGACACTGTGCCGTCCTCTCGATACGATGCGCGCATATGGATTTGAATACAACGAGCTGTATAGATGGATGATAGGGGAGCATGAAGACAACCACAGAAAGCGAACGGTCCCCCAGCTGTTAGCGCAGCTGAGGGACCGTC
The DNA here is from genome assembly GCF_036327795.1 of Rhodococcus artemisiae. Lineage (NCBI taxonomy): Bacteria > Bacillati > Actinomycetota > Actinomycetes > Mycobacteriales > Nocardiaceae > Rhodococcus > Rhodococcus artemisiae. The sequence continues at coordinate 67,442 of NZ_JAUTXY010000019.1, read as the reverse complement.
AGACAAGCGAGCCGACTGTTAGCGCAGTCGAACAAGCCAGAGGCACGCGGGTTCGCCGCCCACGACCTCGATTTGCAGAATGGAGACCTGCAATGAACACGTTAGTTGGTACTGGGCGTACACGCCTAGTTCCGGACAGTCCCGCCCCTCTCGTAAGAGAGATTCGCGACACACCTTCTGCCAGCAAAGATCCTCGACACACTCTTGCTGAGCATCTGCCGAAGCTGGACGGCACCGCATGCTCGACCTGCGGGTTCGCCTATTCCAAAGACCGGCCATTGTGCCCGCCCGTCGCCCGGGCCCTGCGCACGATGGCCACGCGCACACAAACCAGATCCTTCAGCTCCTACTCGACCGACCAGCTCCGCGCGATGGAACGAGAGCACTGCGGCACCGGCCGGTGCCGCCGGTGCGGATTCACCTATACCCCCAGCGCGCGCCTCTGCCCCACCTCCCGCCGTATCGCTCTCGAACTCGAGTCCCGCTTCAAAGCACCGATGAGCGAGCCCCGAGTGGGTCAGGGCATGTGCGCCGGTAAAGGACTTGCCTGGACTGTCACCGGGAACGAGTCCTCGGCGTGGCGACAGGCCGCGGCGGCGTGCACCCAGTGCCCACTGCTCGCCCAGTGCACCGCGGATCTGGAGCGTCGGCTGGCCGGCGGGGAGAAGATCACCAATCAGATCCTGGCCGGGCGGCTGTTTTCCACCCAGGGTGTCGAGGTCAAGGTCGAGAAGATAGAGCAGTACGCAGACCGATGTGGAATGAAGACCCGGGACCGGAACCACCGTGCACCAGCTCGGCGGTCGACCCGGTGCACGGTGATGGCCCGGACCGCACCAGAACCGGAAAAGACGCTCACAACAGACACAGGCGACCAGCTGGCTCTCTTCGAGTCGGTGGCCGCATGAGCCACGCAATCGCATCGGACCGTGAGGGTCGCAGCTGGGCTGTGATCTCCGTGGGCGCCACCCTCAAGGCCCGTCTCGTCAGCGGCACTGCCACTCCTGCGGTCATGGACCTCGCCGAGCTGATCGACGCGTACGGACCGCTGATCATGGCCCCTGCCCGTTCCGCTGTCACTGGCGGGTTCGCGGCGATCGCCGACACTGTCGGACTCGTTGCATCCGATCCGGAAACTGCCTCGATCGAGCAGATCGAGCAGATTGCCGCCTTCGCAATGTCGATCGTCCGGCCACAAGGTCGACAGGGCATATCCAACCCCGCACCCCCGCATTTGTGCATGCGAGCCTCCGCAATCGAAGGGCCTGCGCATGGTGAGATGTGGGGTGCTGAAGTGGGCCAAAAAGACAGGAGGTGCATCGATGACCGAGTGACCCACCCCGAACAATCCAGCAACTAAACAGTGCAGTGATATAGCCCAAAAAAGAGAAAACCCCCAGGTGGGGGTGGGTTTTCAAGAGAAGATCCACGGAAGGATTTGGAAGATCCTTCCCCTCTGAGGGAGATCGTCTGGCCGGACGATCACACTCTGGGTGAGTCTCCGAAGTTGTCGCTTCGAAAGACTCAGTTACTGCTTCCCCGAAGGGACTTACCTTGCCAGGTACGTCTCAGGGTAGCGCACACCCTGAAAACAGCTCAACCGTTCAGATTTCTACAACCCCCGGCGTGTCGTCCGAGGTCAGCGTTATTGACCCTGCTCTGCCCCAGCCTTTCGCGGTCGGCGAGTGGGAAGCGATCGTCGCGGCTGCCGTGGCGAACGTCGCCGAGATCGAGGCCGCGCAAGCACAGGACGACCCCGCTGAGGCCGCGGTATATGACCTGCTCGAGGCCCAGCCCGCTGGCGCACGCGCCGCACTGTCGCTGCCCGTCCCCGCCGGCGCCTGTGCCCGAGTCCCGACCTGGCACAGCCGCCGGCATTGGCTAACGCTCTGTGAGTGGATCGTCACCCACACCGACCGTGGCTGTGCCGCTCTCAAGCGCCATGGCATCGCCGCGGCCACGTTCCTTCAGGTCTGTGCCGCTCACGCCGAGTACGCCGAGTCCACGACCGGCCGCCGGGTGTCGGCAAGCCTGGACACCCTCGCCAGCCAGTGGGGGCTCTCGATCGACAAACTCAAGCGTGGTCGACGGGTACTCAAGGCACTCGAGCTCGGCGTCGAGCTGGCCCGCGGTAAAAAGCTCAACGCCATCGAGCGTGAGGCCGCAGCCCGACTCTACGCGCAGGCCCACGACCAGCAGGCCCCCGCGCGGCTCCAGATCGGCGCTGCGAGCGTATGGGCGCTGTCCGCACCGCTCTGGGCAGTCGAGGCCATGCCCGCTCCGGAGAAGCCACAGCGTCGGTCACGACGTCGCCGCGCACGCTCCCACCGGGGGACGGCCGCCCACCCTGGTTCGCGAGCAAAGCGCAGTTCGGGCCGTTCCGCACCCCAATCCCCTGGTGGTTCATTTTCAGTGAATCTTTCCGCTAGGAAAGATCACCAAGCGCGCGAGCGCGCAGGCAAAGAGAACTCAAATTCGACAATGATTCGACCGTTGACGCTTCAGCGAGCAGCCGCTGAGCTGGTCGACCGCATCCCGGCACTGCGCACTGCCGTCGGCATCGACGATTCCACCGGACACCGTCGGGGCCACATCGGATCGGTCTGTGACCTGCTGATCGACGCCGGTATCGACACCGATCGCTGGACAGGATCCGACATCGCGCAGGCCCTGAACCACGACGGTGCCACTCGCGGGTGGACGTGGCCGACCACTGAGGCGATGACCTCCCCGCTGCGTCTGGTGGCATTCAGGCTGTCCCAGCTCGACTGGACAGGCCCCTCGCTGACCGAGCGCAAGGTCCGCGGCCGTGATTTGCCCGGGGAGGCCCCCGCTGCGACGGCACATCGGCTGGTCAAGGCCCGTCGCAGCGTTCTCGCCGATGAGTCGGCCACGCAGGCGCCCCGGGCATCTGCCGAGCATCGCCGGGCGCTTCGTGCGCAGCTGGCAGCGGACCTAGCGGCAAAGAAAGAGGCCGCTGCGTGAACCGCATACTCGAAGAAGGGACGTGTCGTCGATGCAGGTAAGAGCAACTTTCCTGCTCGGCCAACCACACCGGCGACACGCCAAATGCACTGCCCGAAGACAACGAGTGCATAGGCTACGAAACGAGTCGCACGAGCCCGGAACGCGCAGAGGACGGAAGTGACCATGAGCAACAGGAAGACACACCGCTCGCATCCGCGCGTCCTGGTCAGCCGGTCTGTCGAGGAGCGGAAGAAGGTCTCCCACAACGCAGACTCGGTCAGGGAACGGCTCCGGAACGGAACGCGGTTGGTTGTCGTCGACAGTGGCGACCAGGTCATCGAACTGTCCGACAAGGAACTGGCTCCGGCCACACACGACTGGACACTGCGGATTGTCGGTGCGTCGAGGGTCCGTATCCACCTCGCCACTCCCCTGCCGGCCACCGCACAGATCGTCGCGACCGGCCGGTCGTTCGTAGAGGCCACCGGCCACGCGACCGTCCACGCCTACACCCATGCCACCGTGCACGCGTTCGACCAGTGCACCGTCCATGCGCGGAACTTCGCGTCCGTCAGTGCCTGTGATTCGGCCGCGGTCGTCGCTGTGGATGACGCAGAGGTCTCCGCCTACGACGACGCACGTGTGTATGCGAGCGATCGCACTCGAGTCACGGCGGTCGACTCCTCATCGGTGCATCTTTCTGGTGACGCCCACGCCTCCGTGGTGCGTGGCGTGCGAGTCACCGGACCGGCACGCTCGAACTTTCACGTGTCCCTCCCCTCGCGCTCTGCGTGAGTACCACCTAGTAGCCCCTATATCCCATATGGGGACTGCTTGGTGGTACTCACTGGGCGCTGGCGTTTGCGGCAGCATTGTGCCGTCTGCATCCCGAAATCCCTCGGTATCTGAGGTAGCCCGAGGAGGATGAAAGCGCAGCTCATTGCATGTAAATGCAGCATAGATCAGCTTCTGTATCGCTAGTGCATATCTGGGTATAACAGCTGACGGTAGCTATCCCAATATGTGCTCAGTAGAGATACCCTTATCGAAGATATGGTGTACTGAACATATATAAGCTAATATAAGTACCCATATGGGAACGAGAGGAGGGGTTATGACGATCACCGCGATCGCCAACCTCAAAGGCGGGGTCGGCAAAACCACCGTCGCCAACGGGTTGATCCATGCTGCGGCAGCCAGCGGTAAATCCTGCTTGCTTGTCGATGCCGACATGCAGGGCAACTCCACCAAACATCTGACCGGGTATTCGTCGAAGGAGCCCGCACCGAACTCGCTCGCTGATGTCCTCGACCGCAGCATCGACCTGCCTGCCCGTGAGGCGATCATTGCTGCACGTCGTGAAGCGATCCACGTGATCCCCAGCGGCTTCGGTGAGTTGCAGGCCGTCAGCGACCAGCTCGGATCCAAGCCCGGGGGAGAGATGGCGTTCGCGAGGGCGCTCAAGCCGATTTCCGGCGACTACGAGCACATCCTGATCGATTGCCGTCCCGCGATCGATCTCGTCTCACGCAGTGCTCTGTACGCCGCCGACAATGTCCTGATCGTGGTGCAGCCTGAGCAGGACGCCCTGGACGGACTCGACGCGATCCGTGATGCCATCGAAGACATCGCCGAGTACATGGACAAGGTGCTCCCGATCGCCGGTGTTGTCGTCAACCGTGTCGACGGCCGCCGCAGCGACCACGCCAAGACTCTCGGCTATCTCAGGGAGTACGCAGCCGAGGACGGAATCGACCTACTCGGCGATCCCATTCCTCAGCTCACCGACATCTCCAAACTCACAACTGTCGGCATGGGATTCGACCAGCACCCCAACTCCCCGGCCTGGGCGCGCAACCTCCATAAGACATTCACCGAGATCCTGGAGAAGGTGGCTCACTGATGAGTGGGATTCCCGAACCCGTACGACCGGCACCGCGCCGTTCCCGCAATACCTTCGCGCAAGCCGCGGAGTCCATGAAGGGCGAAGACGCAACCTCCGCAACACCTGCACCCGTTGCGCAACAGTCCGCCGCAACATCAACGCCCGTTGCGCAACAGTCCGCCGCAACGCCTGCCCCCGTTGCGCAACAGCCTGCACCGGCCCCGAAGAAGCGCAAGGTCGCAACAACCGACATCTTGCTCTCAGTCTCCGAAGAGCTGAAGGAGCGCATGGTGGCCACACTCGAGCACACCCGTCCGCGCACCGGCATCACCAGCCAGCAGCAGTTCATTCGCATTGCAATCGACCAGCTGTGCAAGCGTCTGGAAGCCGATTTCAACGACGGGGAGGCATTCCCTCAGCCTGCGCAGCGCATCGATCTGTAATCCATATGGGCTATAGGGGGTATGAGTGTGGATATGGGTATTGCGTTTGATTGCAACGTCCCTACCAGCGCGATTGCGCGATTGCGCAACATCACACCCTCCGACGGCCAAGATGCAATGAGACCCCGCCGGCTGGTATCCGGCAGGGCCTCTACGACCGGGACCACCCTGGAAGGAAACCCCGATCAATGACTGACCTTAATCTCCGCGCCGCACGCATTCAGCTCTACGGACTGATCGCCGCGCTCGTGTTCGCGATCCTCATCGCTGCCGGCATCACCGCCGGTGCCTTCGTGCTCTCGTTCCACGTGCTGCGCGACCTGGGACTCCAGGGCATGCTGCCGGAACCGCTCACCTGGATCTTTCCCGCCATCGTCGACGGAGCCATCCTGGCGGCAACGATCTCCTCGGTCGTCCTCAACAAGGTCACCGGCCCGAGCCCGGGCCGTACCTTCTTCCTGTGCCTGCTGGTCTCCGTCGTAGTAGCCAGCGTCGCAGGAAACGGGTACCACGCCTGGCGCGCGGCGGAGGAAGCGCGGGCACTGATCACGGCGGGTGCCGACCTCGGTTTCACTCCGTTGCATCCGATCGGTGCCGCGCTCATCACGGTCATCCCGCCGCTTCTGGTGCTGGCGTTCACCCACGGCATCGGCATCCTCATCAAGGCGATCGGCACTGCCTACAGTGAGTACAACGAGCTGGTGAACACTACTGACGCAACATACGACGCAACGTCGACGGCTGTTGCGCAGCAGCCCGCAATCGTTGCAGAGGACACCGCACCGACTGTTGCAACCTCGCGCTTCGCGACCACCGAACCCATCGCAACAACTGCGACCGCAGTGACTCGGACCCTCACAGAACCCGCCATCGACGCCGCCGCTGCGCCGGCCGAGCCGATGCTCACTTCTGACGACTCGGCGCCTGTTGCGCCCGTTGCGCCGCCTGTTGCGCCTGTTGCGCGCACCGTTGCGCATGATGTTGCGCAGTCCGACAGCATTGCGTCCGGCGTTGCGCTGCGCCATGCAACGCCGGAACCCGCACGCACCGCGCCGGATGCAACGATCGCGCCGGAGCAGACCACCGCTGCGCTCCTGGAGTTCATCGACACCGTTCCGGGACTTTCGGACAGCGTCCGTACGACCGCTCGCCTGAAGGTCACTGACCCGACAATGTCGTTTGCGGCCATCGCCGAGGAGACAGGCGGTGTCGCAGCCAGTACCGCGATGCGGCGCTACAAGAAGGCCGAGGAGGCTGCCCTCATTGCCGGGTTCGAGATGCCCCCGCTGCCCGATCTCGGAGAGAACACCCTCACCACAGACCTCGATCGTGAACTGGGCGAGTTCCACGAGCTGGTGACCTCCTGATGGCGCGGGACGACAACGGCGCAGAGCAGTTCTCACTCTTCGACGTCGGCGCCGACAACGAGTCAGATCCGACGCCTGAACCTGACCAGCCTCAACCGCCCACACCTGACACCGACACTTCCGTCGATGCGGACATAACCGGGCCGGACTCCACTGAGATCGCTGAGTCTGACGGCGAGGACGTGGGGGAGGCACCCCCACAGGCACTGCGACCGTGGGAATCACTGCCCATCACCGGGGACGCCGACGGCCACGCACTCATCGTCACCGCCGACGCCACATACACCCCCTCGGGGACACGGCTGACCGGACCGGTCGACTCGATCGAGAAGCTGGACAAACTCCTCCACTGGGCCGCGCTGACCCCCCACGGCCTCACCGCACAGGTGTGGTTCGTCGGCATCGACTCCTGCGCGAGGCTCGGCTGGACGATCGACCCGGGCAGCGAAGACGACACCGACGACCTCGAACAACTGCGCCAACACGCAGCCTCCGAATTGACCGAAGCGATCACGACGACACTTCCCACGCTGATCTCCGCCGGGTGGGAACTGCGCGGTAACCCCGGGTTCGTTGTGCACCTGACCCGCAAGGTCGGCAAAGCCACCCAGATGGTCGACCTGATCCTTGAGCCTTACGTGTGGACCTACTGGAACAAAGACTTCGGGTGGGGCAACCGTGTCGGGGACATGGGCATCCTCGGTAACCCGACCGCAGGCACCTACCTGCCCGACGACGACCTGCCTGCCGCCCGCGAACTCGGCCGCCGCCTGGCCTGGTCAGTCGCCCACCTCGGCACCCTGCCCGGCCCCACACCGGCCCGCACCGGGGCGGCGATCCTGGACAAGATCCGCCGCGAACGCCTCCGCACCAGCAAAGGCATCGTCGTCACCACCGCCGGCCCGATGCCCCCCATCGACGGCGCGCCCCGCGGCGACTTCGAGCCGGCCGCCGGCTGGTCGCGGGTACCCGACACCGACGACCTCGACGACGCCACCGCTCTGGTCACCATCGACCAGCGCGCGGCTTATCTCGCCTCGGCGGGGATGCTCTCGTTCGGCTACGGCCGGGTCCGCAACCTGGTCGGCGCCGACGCGGCATCCGCAGCATTCGCCGACAAGCCTGCCTTCGGGATCTGGCGGGTTACCCTTCCTGCCGCAGCGCAATACGCGTTGCCGGAGAAACTTCCGCTTCCTCACCCGGCGATGCTCGATGATCAGCCGGTGCGGACCTGGGTCACCACCGTCAGTCTGGAAGGGCTGTGCGCCCCGATTGCCGACGGCGGGATGGGCGTGGATGTCGACGACCTCGACGTCACCGAAGCATGGGTCTACGAGGAACAGGGGCGTGCGCTGGACAAGTGGGCCAAGGTGCTGCGCGAGGCTCGCGCGGTGGCCGTCGAGAGCGATGACGTGGCGATGAAGCGGTTCCTCGGCGCCTGCTACAAGGGCTACGTGGGCCGGATGGTCAACCCGGACCTGTGGACCGCAACTCGCATGCAGCACCACCACCAGCCGCTGTGGCGCGCGGCGATCATGGCGCACTGCCGGTGGCGAGGCCGTCGCGTGGCGATGCGCATCGCCCGAGAGACCGGCCGGTGGCCGATCCGCACGATGACCGACTCGTGGGTGTACCTGGTGGGGGAGGGGCAGCACATCGCCGACGACAGCGACGCACTGGGCAAGATGACGCTGGAGAAGCAGGTGGAGCTGACCGACGAGATGATCCTGTCGTTCGCGGCCGCCGAGACCACCCACGAGGTCCGCCTCGCGATCGCTGCGGCCTACGGCTCGCAGGACGAGGAGGATTAGATGGCGCTGCATCTGCCCAAGCCCCGCTCGAAGTCCGTGGTGCAGAAAGCTGTCGGTCTCGACGGCATGAAGGTCAAAGTCGCCGCGGCCGCCGCGGCGGGAATCGCCAAGGCCCAGGAATCCAGCAGTGGTCTAGCTGGCCTGACCGCGAAGGTGTCGGTCAAAGAGCTGCGTCAGGAGATCGGTAATGACGGTCTCCGCCAGGCAGCCATTGATGCCGGCGCCAAGCCTCCTTCGGACCGGACGCTGCGTCGCTGGGCACAGCAGGACCGCATCCCCCACGCGGTGCTCTCCGAACTCGCTCAGCGCCGCGCGGCAATCGAGCGGCTCGGCGGTGTGAACGAGGTCGCGAAGAAGATCGGCCGCAGCCCGTCGTCGGTGCGCAAGTACGTCTCCGGCAAGACCAACGAGTTGCGCAACGACGCAAAATCCAAGCTCAAAGCTGCGAAGGCACAGGTCACCATGCACAAGGCCGGTGTCCTCAAGCCGGACGGAACACCGAAGGTAGCCACCATCCGCGTCACCGGCCGTGTGCACGTGCGCAACGGCGACGAGGCCGGCTACGACTTCCGCACCCGCACGCTGGACTTCGGTAATTCCGATGTTCCCTTCAGCGCGGAGGAATCACAGGCGATCGCTGCGGCGCTGGCCAACGACGACCAGGCCCGTGTCGTGGCGATCCTCGAACGGCACGCCACGCTCGACTATCCGGAGAGCAAGGGCTTCGACGTCTACGGTGACCAGTTCGGATTCCACTTCGATGCCATCGACAAGCTCGACGTCACCTGGCACTGAGACAGCACCGTCGAGGGCCGCTTCCACTACGCGCGGAGGCGGCCCTCGACGTAGGTCGTGCGTGCATCTGAATAATGTTTGTTTGCGCAGATCAGAGTAGGAAAACCTGGGCAAAAAGGTGGTTCACCGTGTTGGGGAAAACCGAGGGTTCGGGTGAACGTATGCGGGCACATTCCCTTCCGGTCATGAGGTGCCCATGCCTGTCAGACGTTCGAGGTCCCGCCGCACAGTCGCGTTGATCGCTACCGCGACCGTCGCGAGCGGCGGCGCACTGCTCACTGCTCCGGCGCTCGCTCATGCTGCGCCGGCCGGCTGCACATCGACGTTCAACCTGTTCATCCCCGGAACGTGGGAGACCGACGAAAACGCTGACCCCAACCAGCCGGTGGGCATGCTCAAGCCGATCGCGGACGCGCTCGAAAGCACCCACGGAAGCCAGGCGCAGGTCTACACCCTGCCCTACATGGCCAGCGCATTCGACAACGGCCACACCTACGCCGACAGCAAGGCCGACGCGGTGGTCAAGGCCAGCCAGGTGCTCGCGGACGTCGCGAACTCGTGCCCCAGTACGAAATTCACGATGGTTGGCTACTCACAAGGTGCTGATGCTGCCGGTGATATCGCCTCGGACATCGGCAACGGAAAGGGCCCCATCGATGCGAGCCGTGTACTCGCGGTCGGGCTGTTGGCCGACCCGGGAGCCGGTACGAAAGGGGCAGCGACCGTGGGCCCGCGCACGTCAGGGCAGGGCATCGCCGATCCGCGCCCGCAAGGAATGGGAGCCCTGTCCGGGCGCGTTGCCTCGATCTGTGACCCGGGGGATCTGTACTGCTCGATCGAGAAGGGATCGAGTCCGCTGCTCGGCTCGCTCGGCTCGATCCTGAGCAAGGGCGCCGGCGCCGGTGACGCCACTGCGGCGCCCGGCGGCAACACACAGCTCGCTTCGGCCTTGACCTCGGATTTTTCGGACGCGGATCTGCCGGCGCTGGGGACCGACGTGGCTACGCTCGGGCAGCAGCTCACCGCACCGACTGTCGACATCGGCCAGGTCGCGTCCACTGCACGGTCGATCGCGTCGACTCTCGCTCCGCTGACCGACCTTCTCAGCTCCGGCGCGGCGAACCCAGCAGCGAACGGCCAGCTCATAGCTGCGCCGGTCGGTTCGGCCGAGCACAATGCCGGCGAAGTCCTCACCCGGGCAGGGCAATCCGATCTCGCTGGTGCCTTCACTGCGGTGGTCGAGATCGCGGATACGGCGAACGCCCTCGCCGGTGGTGATTCGCTCAGCCTGCCGGCCTCTGCGCCCGAGGTGCAGACACTCGCCGCGAACGCGAGTGCGCTCACCGGTCAGATCGCGCCGCTGGCCTCCACACCCGCGGATGCGTTCAGCTCGGCCGCCAGTGTGCTCTCGGTGCTCAAACCGACTGTGGTGGTCGACCAAGTCTTGAATGTCGCTACCGGCGTGACCTCGCTGGACATGCCCGGCATCCTCAATAACCTGACGTTGCTGCCGCAGAAGGTCGCCGCACTCGATGCGCAAGGCGCACACCAGATCGCAGGCGAGCTGAACAACCAGTTTGCGCCGCTGGTGACGATGGCCGCCGCCGTCGACATGCGATGGGTCTCGCAGATACTCGCGGTCATCCCGGACCCGTCCGGCGCAGCACAGATCGCGGCGCTCGTGGCGTCGATCCTGTCGAACGTCGATGTGATCAGGCTGGCCAACATCGTCGGGCAGATTCAGGAGATCGCCTGGTCCGCGCTCGAAAAGCTGTTCCCCCCACCCGGGGTCGCTCCTGATCCTCTCGGAGCTGGAGCAGCGATGACCGGCTTGGTTCCTGTGGGTCTGGATCTGGCGTCGGTGGCGGTCGACATGCTCTCGGGCAAGGTCACCAAGACTGCTCCTGAGCTGCTGGGTAAGCAGACGAATGCCGTCTCGACGAGCATCACCACACAGACGGCGAGCCTGGACCTTCCGCAGCTGTCGGACTCGCTGGTCACGCTGTCGCAGTCCCAGGGCGCCGACGACCTCGCCTCATTGGTCAGTGAAGGGCTCAATGCTGCAAGTTTCTTCACCTCTGGCGCTCACACCAACTACAACGCTCTCGTTGTCGACAATGCCGGTCGTGACGCCATCGCGTGGCTCTCGGACTGGCTCAACCTCCAGATCGGACGTGCCGTATGAGTCCCCGTGCCCACAACCCATCTGCCCGCTGGACGTGGTGCGGCCGTTGCGAACACCGGGGATATCTCACCCGAGGTGACGCGAAGGCGGTTCGGAAGCGTCACCATGGGGAGAAGGGGATGGCGGTGTTTCCATGCCCGCACACTGAGGGCTTGTTCCACGTCGGACACCGGCCCGATGCGTTGAGCAGTGGGGAAATAGACCGGGGTCTGCTGCGCCACCAAGCCGTGCAGGCCGCCGCGGGGCGCTGGTTGTCGTGAACAGGGCCGAGAGGGCTGTGCTTGTGGCCATTGGTGCCGCTCGCCCTCGTCGGGACGTACACCATCATCCGATAGACCTTGATTGACGGGAGAGATCCATGACCACTGCCTCGACCATTTTGACCAAAGTCGAGCGTCGCTCCGAACAGCGACGCAGGACGGCCCAGAGTAGACGGATCCACAAGGGCGAGAAGGGTCTTCGCGCAACATATGCAGGCGTGGACGACCTCGATGTGCCGTCGGTGCGGGAGGTCGTTGGTCGCTACCAAAACCTGCGTGATTCCGGACGTCTGCCGGTCGATGGGGACGAGCTCGAAGGTGCGGTCTGGACGGTGCGCCGGCAACATTCTCAGTTGTCTTCGGAGGCCCTGCTCCGCGGGATGTTCGTAGGGCTCTTGGTGATGCTGGCGCATGCGAAGTTCTCCTCCTGGGCTGTCGATGATGCATTGGCAAGCGTCGTTTTCGGGGCGCTTGCAGTGGTAGTGGTGTGGGCGATTGTGCGAAGGTCCGAGCAGAAGCGGCTTGTCGTGTTTCGTGCGCACGCCGATGCTCTGCTTTCGCGGGCCGAGACAGTTGAGGTGGCAGCCCCTTCTTAAGGCTCGGCCTCAGAGGAAGGACCGTTGGTGCTGTGATCTCGCAGGAATCTGCGTGTTCGGCACCGAATTGGAACAACACAATGCATAATTGTAATGTTGATGGGGAGGGAGGCGTCGGAAGGTCCGGCGCCGTGCGATTGAGCGAGACGGAGGTGAGCGATATGGCCTGCTACCTGCATGCCGATGCGCGCCCCCGCCTCCTTCCCGGAAAACGACCCGCCGTCCGTGCTCGAAAGTGCGGATGGGTCTCCTGGGGGGACGTGTCGTCTTCCCAGTACAATCCGCCTATGTGCCGTTCTAAAGCTCACGGATCCGGCCGCCGGTGCCCGGGCTGTGGGAGCTACAAAGCCGCTGCCAAGGCCAACGGAAACCGCCGCCTCTCCCGCGAGGCTCGCAAGAAGGTCGTCGACCACCTGAAGGAACAGGGACTGATCGAGTCCGCAGCCGCAATTCAGGCTGCGCCACCGAGCGTCCTCAAAGAGTTCATGGAAGGTCTCGGGATCGACCCGGAGATTCTGGGCAAGACCCCCATGCCGAGCACCCACGCGACCCCACCCAGCGCGAAACTGCTGATCGCGCAGGCGAAAGCCGAGCAAGAAGAACTCGCCGCACCGAAGATCACACCGGCGCAGGCAGCACTCGATGAGGCCGAGGCGAACGTCGCCGCGGCCGACCACGAGGCCAACGAGGCACGAAAATCGGTCAACCGCTATCGCTCCCGGCTTCGTAAAGCGAACAAGGAGCTGGAAGAGGGGACAGGCACCGCAGAAGCCGTCGCTGAACAGCAGAAGTTGCTCGATGAGGCCAAGGCTGCGCACATCGACGCCATAAGCCGCCAAGGGGAAACACGCGACGACCTCGCTGCCGCGAAGTTCGGGCTGCGGGACGATATGGGCAGCGACGACGAACGTGACGCCTACTACGCGAGCCTGACCGACGACGAGGTCGCGGCAATCGGGCGGTCCTACAACCGCAAGTACGGCGCCGAAGCGACCGCGGCCATCGCCGAAGGACCGGTCCTGGCACCGGCCGGTATCGAGCGGGACACCACCGTCTACAAATCCGGCATGATTCCGATGGAAACCGGATCGGGTGTCGAGCAGGTCGAAGGCCGGTATCTCGATGGCGGCACCGCCATCGTCCGCCGCGGCTACAGCGACTTCGTCGTCCTTCAACGCAAAGGCGACGCGTACTACCCCGTGGCCATCGCCAACGGTAAACAAGAAGCCCTGGCCAAAGCCAACCGCATCCCGATCCTCGTCGACCCCGGAGCGCTACCCGAGGGCGCGACCGACATGCAGCGACAGGCCCACGCAATCCGGGGCGACGTGCTGCTCGACGTCGCACGCCAGTCGGCCGCAGGCAAGGCACCCACCGCCGAGATTCAGCGGAAGATCATCAACGACGGCTACAGCGGTGCAGTCGAGAAACTGACCGACTCGGTCGGAGCCGGCCCGGTCCGCGCCGACATCTACGACGGCGTCAAACGACACAACAAACGGCTCCGGGAGCAGGCCGCGGTCGCGGCAGGGGAAAAGGCCCGCACGGAGGCACTCGCCGCCGGCAAGTCCACGACGCAGGCCGAGCAGGCATACGTTCGCGCCCATCGTCGTGCGCTCGGCACCGAAACCCGCGGCGGCGGTGTGATCCCGCACTTCGAGCACAAGATCCCACCGGAGAGCCTGGGACCGGAGAAGCACAAGAGCCTGTACCGCAGCGGAATCCGAGCCTTCGGCAAGGAAACTGCTGATGACTACGCGGTGATCCACCAACGTGCAGGTGATCTGAATGCGTGGGGGTTCTCGGTTAGTGGCAACAAGGTGCACACCTCCGACCTGTCCGCACTGACAGCGCACAACTCCGCATTCGTGAAGAAGGTGCTCGACAAGTCCGAGCGCAGCGCGCTGACGACCTACACCGGCGGCAGCTACCACGCGATCAACGCGGCGGTGACCGGTCGTGATCCGAATCCGTCCTCGTCGACGAAGACCACGGTGTCTGGGATCGAGTCGGCATTCGACAAGTTCAACGAGCACAACCCGAACCTCGAACCGATGACTGTCATGCGGGGCACCCGGGTGCCGAGCGGATGGAAGGGGTCGGCCGCCGAGTACATCGACGCTACGTTCACGGTGGGCTCGAAGATGCAGATCGGCAAGGTCACCAGCACCACGACCAAGCAGGCGACCGCGAAGGGATTCGCCGGCCAGCCGCCGTACATGATGGTCATCCGCACCCGCTCCGGACTTCCGGTCAAGTCGATCTCGCTGCACAGCGGCGAAGACGAGGTCATCGTGCCCACCGGAACCGACCTGCGCTGCGTGCGCGTCGACCACAACGGCCCCCATGGCATGCCGACCGTGTGGCTCGTCGCCGAAGACCTGGTGGCAGAAGCAGACGGAAGCTCGCACCCACCACTCAAGGCAGTAGCGTAAAACACCCATCTACATGGGAAAACGACACGTCCCCTTACCGAGAAAGAAGCCCACCATGAACTCGAAACTGACCGACGAACAACTCGATGACATCCGCGGATACCTCGAACAAGGTATGAGCCCGGATGACATCGCCAACTACATCGGCCGCGTCGCCGACCTCGATCTCATCGAGATCGAGTACGTCCGCGCCGCAGCCAACGAGCTCGAGCAACAACACCAGCAACAGGGGGAGAATCCGTGACCGCACCCACCACCACCAACCGTGCCGCGCAGCTCGCGCGCTACGGCAACGCGCTGACCGGCCTCGCCGCCGGCGACGCCTGGGGCTACCAGGTCGAGTTCCGTACGTACGCCGCGATGCCCGCCTACCCGGTGCCCGCGCCTGCGGGGGAGTGGATCATCAGTGACGACACCCAGATGACCCTCGCCCTGCACGACGCACTCGTCGAGGTCACCGACTTCGACGACATCGCTGCGGTCACCGAGACGATCGTCCGGCACTTCACCCTGTGGCAGCTCGACCCCGACAACAACCGCGCCCCGGGCCGGGCCTGCATGGGGTCGCTGTCGAACCTGCGCGCCGGCGCCCGCTGGTACGACTCCGACGGCGCGCTCGAATCCGCCGGCTGCGGTGCCGTGATGCGCCTGGTGCCGGCCGCATTCGCCCCCGAGCCCTACTGGCGAGGACTGACCGCGCTTCAGGCCGTGATCACCCACAAGCACCCGCGGGCGATCGTGCCGGCGCTGCTGCTCGCCGACGCGATTCGGCATGCCCCCGAACGCCGCGGCCGATTCCTCGAGCACGCCCTCGCCGAAGCCGAGCGGATCTTCGACGGCGTGAGCGATTGGTTGACCGACCCCTATCTCGCCGCTGTCCTGACCCCCTACCGTAGGGACGTGTCATCTGTCCTGGTAGACGGGCTGAATGATGATGTCGTGGACATCCTTGTCGCCGCCGCGGAGACCATGGACCGACTGTCTGGGATGGACTCCGCCGAGTACGGCGACCCGTGTGCAGGCATCGGCGAAGGCTGGGAGTCGGCCAGCGCGATTGCCCTCGGCCTTCTCACTGCCGATCTCGCGACCTCTTCGGAAGATCAGAAGGACACCTCCGGTGATGTCTGGGAAGGTCCGCAGGCCCTGGCCTGGGCGGCGACCAGCAACGGGGACTCGGACTCGATTGCCTGCATCGCCGGCGCTCTCATCGGTGCGGCACAGAGCGCACCGGACTACTGGCGCAGCGCCGGGTTGACACCGCGGTTCGAGCCTCGCTACACCGCCGCGATCGCCGCGGCATCGAGCAGGCTTCCAGGAGATGGCGTCGAGCGCTGACCTGTAGTCACCTGGTAGGTGAAATGCGCTGTGAACTGTGAAGATGGCACGTCCCCTCTTGCTCGTATGCGTGAGTAGGAAGGGCGGACTCCAACCAGTACAGCGAAGGAGAGAAGATGCAGCTCGCAGCAATGGCCCTTGGTGCCGTGATGATCGTCGCCGGAGTCTGCGCGTTCGTCTGGCCACCGCGAAGCCTTCACCGTCACGGCCGTGCCGCGGGGTCCTATGTGCGAGCCTCATCGGCCGGCGTGATCTCGTTCGGGGCTCTTCCGATCGTGGCGGGGCTGGGCTTGTCTGCGCGGTCACAGGATGCGGTTTCCGCGGTCGTGGTGACGGCCGGTTTCGCTGCCGCCGTGTGGTTCGTCGTTGAGGGTATGAGGGTTCGTCGAGCCGAGTTCCGGGAACGTCAGCGTCAGTGTGTCGAGAAGGGCGCGGTTCCGCCGCGGTACTTCTGGTCACCGTGGGCGATCTTCGGGTGGACTCTCGCGCTCGGATTCCCGGTGGTCCTCTTCGGGGGCCTTGCGGTGGCCTCCGGGATCGGTGCCCTGATCGACTTCGAGACCGCAGCAGAGGTCGAGAGGGCCTCGCAGGCGTTCGCGAATGTCATTGCTGCCGGCATCTTCGCTCTCGTACCGGTTTCCGCGGCAGCCGGCCTGTGGCGGTGGTGGCGCTCCCGCAGCGAGCGGCGGGGCGCACTGAGCCTTGCTGCCTGACCCTCATCGAAAATTACCTTTCAACTGGTAAAACGGAATGTCCCCCATCTTGTGTGAAGCTGCGGTCTGACGCCGTGTGCTTCCGAGTCGGGGGAGCGGCAAGGAGGAAGCTGTGAATCCGTCTCGTACCGCGTATGGACGTTGGGTCGTGCAGTCCGGCCGCATGATGGCCGTCATTCCCTACGCGCACGTCAGTGAGAACTCGGTCATTCGCCGACTGTTTCTCGGCCCAGGCACTCGTCGCCGCGCGGAACGCTGGATAGGGGCGGCCGCACTGGAGGCGCATCGCTGATATGCAGGAAATGCGCTGTGAGCTGTGGTGATGGCATGTCCCGCTGATGTGATGCGGAAATGCGCAGTGGATATGGGGTGCCAGTGCCCATAGGGGAGCAGGGCTCGCCCTCGGCCTGCTGTTGGTGACCCTTCACCGCCGGTTCGGCGTGCAGCGGATCGCTCCTCACATCTCCCATGTCGAACGTATGTTCTAATTGGGTGGTAGGTAGGAGTTGAGATGAGCAGTCCAGTGGAGTCGAAGGCCGATACGATCGCGCACCTGCGCCGCCGAATGGCTGAGATTCCTGCTCGGACAGATGGCCCAACTCGGCCGTCATCGGCTGCGTTCACGCCCACACGCATCGACGACGCCGCGAAGCGCGACCCCATATCGCCCCTGAGAATCCTCTCCGCGCCCGATCCGATCGCTCGGTTGCTTCCGCACCGCGGCCCCGTTCGCGGATCGACTGTGCACCTCTCCGGCGCAGCCGCTCTCCGAGTCGGGCTGGTGGCCTCGGTGACGGGCTCGGGGAACTGGGCTGCGGTGATCGGAAGCCCCGATTTCGGCCTGTTGGCTGCCACGGAAATGGGAGCGGACCTCGCACGATGCGCGCTCGTGCCCGATCCGGGGCCAGACCCGATTGCCGTGGCAGCAGTGCTCCTCGACGGAATCGATTTGGTCGTCCTTTCACTCGCTGGCGCCAACGTCCCGCCGAGCCGCGCCCGGGCCGTCACCGCCAGAGTTCGCAGTAGCGGCGCGGTCCTCGTCGTCACTGACGGCAGCTGGCCGACCGTTGACCTGCACCTCAACGCCCAGGTGGCCGGCTACCGCGGCATCGACACTGCCCGCGGCCGCGTCGCAGGGTTCGACCTGGCCGTGGAAGCTCGAACGCCGGGCCGGCAGCCGCATCGCGGCGTCGTCACGCTCACCGGCCATTCCGGTGGCGTCACCTGGGAGTCCGGCCCGGCCGTGCCGGCGGGGCTGAAGGTTGCCCAGTGACCGGGCCCGGTCTTGACGGTTGGGTCGAGTCGTTCCCCGATGCGCCGATCCTGCGGCGACTTCGCGAACCTGTCGAGGTTGTTGTCGACGTCGCGCGTGTCCTGCCAGGAAGTCTCGGATTCGCTCGCGTCGACCAGCTTCCGCTACGTGTGCGTGCTGGAGGCGTTCAGCTCGAATCCGCTATGCCGGCGACCTTGTGGGCCTGGCTGCGAGTCGCTGACGGTCGGTGGCTCGCCCAGCTGTGCCTTCCGGTGCGCTCTGCGAATGGCTTCAGCGGTGCGGATCTGTGGCTGTGGGTGGAGTCGTCGTGCGTCGTTCCGGCCGATGAAAAGTGTGGACCTTCACGCGATCAAAAGCAGTGAGCGCAGTGATTCCCTGCATAGATGCCGCGTCCCCGGTGTTGGGTGGCGCTCCTGCCTCTCGGTAGACCGCGCGGTTCTGGAGTAGGTCGAAACAGCGAGGTGCAAGCAACTGACGCTCGGCGGCAACGGAACCCGGTTGCGACAATGCAATGACATATTGTAATGTTGGGAATGTTGATGAGCGACCGCGCATCACCCGAACGACGAAAGCAGCGCGCAACACAATGCCGCCGATCTACACCCCGACCTACCGCTACAACGACCCCACGCTGACCGCACCGACACCCGGTCGCGCCCTGATCGAAGACATCGGACTCGTCGAATCCCTGCCCGGGATCGGACCGAAGACCGGCGGCGGACACATCGGCGTCCCCACCGCCATCGGCCCCCTCCACACACGATTCCTCCGCCCCCACGACGGCATCGAAACCACGTTGCCCAACACCGACCTCCGGCCTTGGTGCACCCCGTTCCTCGTCGCAGGCCACGCACAGAACTGCTTCGACCTGCCCGCACGTCCCGGCTGGAATTGGCTGTGCTGGACCGTCGCCGACCACCTCGCACACGACACCGCCACTACCCGCGCGGACACGCCGCTGGTGATCGTCCCCTGCGGCGCCACGAAAGATCCGACCCCCTCGAAAATCCCGGCGCGACATCGCTACACCGGCACCTACCACCGGCTCGGATTGCGTGCGGCCGCCGCGCTCACCGGCCTGAACACCACACGCATCCTCTCCGCTCGCTTCGGCCTGATGCCTCTGCATCAGCTGGTCGAGCCCTACAACCTGCGCCTCGGTCAGCCCGGAGCGATTACCGCCGACCAGCTCCGCGAACAGGCCGCTGACCAGGGCCTCCTCGGCCACCACAACGTCGTGCTGCTCGGCGGCCGCGACTACACCGCACTCGCACAACAGGTCTGGCCGCACGCACACACCCCGCTCGCCGGAACGAAAGGCATCGGCGAACAGCAGCAGCGCCTCGCCGCAATGGCCGCGACCGGCCGACCGCACTGAGGGCACGCTCACTCACCCAATGGAAGGCACCATGACCGATCTTCTGACCGACACCCGCACGGCTGCGGCGACCCGTGCCGAGGCCATTGCCCGCGGATCCCTGCGCGACGTCACCACGGACGCTCGCCACTTCGGAATCCTTCTGCCCACCGCGATCACCCATCGGGCCTGGAAACAGGCCATCGCCTGGCCGGACCGCGGCACTGCTGCTCGCTGGGAGGCAGGCCGTACCGGGACTGTCTTGGCTCACGCCGCCCGCGCCCTCCTGCGCGCTCAGGCCCGCGGCCGCGAAGGTCTCCAGCTGTTCAACTTCATCCCGACGCCGTCGCCCGACGGAGAAGACCTGCTTACCCTCGCCGTCGAAATCGGCCCCGGTGACGCAGGGGAGCCCGTCGTGACCATCACCGCGGCCACTGACCACTGACCACACGCCCCGGAAACGACCCCGCGAAAGGACACATAGTGCCTGCTGACGCGATCGAACCGTCGACCAGCTACTTCCCGCCGAACTGGGACAACCGCCCCCGGGTGAAGCAGTGGAACGGCCACATCCTCCGCGAAGACTGGCTCACACGAGACAAGGCAGACCTTGTCGGCATCATCGAACTGCTCAACCACCAGGTCACCACAGCGAACCAAAACGCCCTCGACGCGAGCTTCCTCGCCGAATGGCGCATGCATCGCCTGCTCGTCCAGGCCGGCATCGGCGCGCGAATCTACCTGCACCTCACTCGCGCCCGCCGCCGCGGACGTAAAACGGAACGGATCGACACCCTCCTCACGCTCGGCACAGCCACACAGAATCCCTGAAAACATACAGTGAGCAGGGGAAATAACATGTCCCCTTCGTGGAATCGAATCCCTCAGTCGGCGCGCGACAGACCACGGTCCGCGCTCGAACCCTGAGCAAGAAAAATGACCCCGCTTCCGGGTAGCGTCGACATTGATCAACTTTCCAGTCCTCTTCTCTCAGAAAGAGATACGTATGCTTTCTAGCTCGTCGGGCGCTGCGGTCAGCCACTACTCGGACTGGTCGGCCATCAATTGGGCGATCGGGTATTTTTGGCTGGGGGTCGCAGCGGTATTGGCGACATACGCCGTATCGATGTGGATTTTCGCCGCGCGTGATTCGGCAGGAGGCTTGTCTACGTGGGCTTTCGCGCTCGGCAGCGTCGCCGCCGGTATCCAGGCGTACGCGCTGTGGGCGGTCGTGCGGCACATCGAGCAGTTCAGGTGGGCGATAGCTCTGGCGCTGCTCGTCGTCGGCGTCGTTGCGTGGCTGACCTATCAGACCGCCCGCGCAGAGCGGGATGGACAGGACGATAACTACTACACCCCGCCGGTTCCGGCCAGGTCCTGGGGCGTCCCGACCGGTGTCTCTGCGGTCCTGGCGTTCGGTGTGCTCGTTGTGGACGGTGTCCATCGCGCGCCCGCTGCGCTGTTGATTGGAGCTGGCCTGTTTGTGGTGATCGCCCTCGGCTTATGGGTGCGGGCAATCCTGTATAGGGCTACATCTTCTTTGCGGTGATGCCGCAGGTCAGGCCCACCTAGTTGGTCGATTGCCGCCTCGTGTGGTGCTATATCGCCGCGCGTGGTGACCCCCCGGCCACGCGGGTAAGTCGCCCCTGTCGCCCGTCCTCCCCCCTCGGCCGGCAGGGGCGCGGCCATTTCTACGATCTGATGCTCGTCCGTGGCGTGCCATTGCGAGATCGAAGATTCGAGTGAACCGCAACTGTGCCGACTGCCGACTGCCGACTGCCGGCGACTCGACGCTCTCGACCGCAGCCTCCAATGCGTGCCCACTCCGTTGCAGAGCGTGCACAGTGCCCTGCCGGGAGGAAGACGCGATAAGATGAAAGAAGATGGAGGATGACATGTCAGCGTCAATTGCAGAACTCGCCGAACTGATCGCCGCGGAAGCCCATGCCGGACAGGTCGACAAAGCCGGCCAGTCCTACATCACCCACCCCGCTCGGGTGGCAGCTCGTGTGGCAGGCGACGAACACGCGGTCGCGGCCGCGTGGCTGCACGACGTCGTCGAAGACACCGCGGTCACCCTCTCCGACCTTGAGCAGGCTTTTCCGCCGGACGTGACCGCTGCTGTCGACGCACTCACCCGCCGGCGCGACGAGGCTCCGGCCGACTACTACGCCCGCGTGCGCAGGGTGCCATTGGCGCTGACGGTCAAACTCGCCGACATGGCCGACAACAGTGACCCCGAACGTCTGGCCAAGCTCGACGCCGCCACCAGGGAACGCCTGATCGCCAAGTACGCCCGTGCGCGGGCCGAGCTGACCGCCGGTGTGTAGATCCGACAAGGAGGGCGGCCACAGATGTGCCGATCACCTACGACACCGGGAGGCGTCGATCGACGACATACGCCCCGACCCGGCACCGGGCCGGCCCGACATCGACTGGGCAACCGACACCGCCAGCACCCCGGAGCAGCTATACCGCGACTATCCGGACCACGTCGCGGCTCTGGTCGTCGACACGATGACCGCCGCGAAGCAACAGGAGGCAGCAATGACCTCTGACGTGCTCGCTGCGCTCCCTTCCGGTGCGAGGATGCACGGCCTTGTATTCCGGATGAAAAGTCCCGACTCCCTGGCGCGCAAGCTCGACCAGCGCTGCAAGAAGGCGCCGTTCACCCCGCCGGAGCAGCATGCAGCCGACATCACCGACGTCGTGCGCTACACGGCGATCTCACGTCCGGACCAGGTCGTGGCCACTGCCCGCTCGATGGCCGATGGGCTGGCCGCGTGTGGCTGGACCGTGGTCGAGGCCGAGCAGTCCTATCTGGAGGGCAATCAGTACAAGGGCTTACACATGCTGGCCCGTCACTCCAGCGGCCACATCGCCGAGTTCCAGTTCCACACCGACGCCTCGCAGCAGCTCAAAGACGAGACTCATGTCGACTACGAAAAGGCACGCGACACGCGTGTTCCAGCCGCCGAACGGGCCGCGTTGACAGAGAAGATGACCGCTCGCTGGGCGAAGCTCTCTACTCCTGCCGGTCTCGCCGCGCTGGCCGAACTCGGCGGATGTGCGGTCACACCGAAGCGCTACGCGCAACGCACGATGAATCGAGGAAGGGACGCGCAATGAGCCTCTACACCGTCAGTTACCGCGGCCAGGACCAGTGGCTCGCCTACGAGGACACCGAGGCCGCCAGGATCTATGCCTACGTGCCGAACCTGCACCGGTTCGTCTTCCACAATCAGCTCGGCCAGGACTTCTACTGGGACAACGAACTGGAATGGACCCCGGTCACCGCTGCCGCCGGCCGCGCGATCGTCGAGGCCGCGATCGTCGGCAAGCTCGACGGTCGCCGGCATGGCGACCTGCTGAGCGAGCTGGCCGCCGAACCTGATTGCCGCACCGTCGAGGAGGTGTTCGGCGCCCAGCCGTTGCCTGAGCGGACACCGACCCGTCAGGAGTTCGCCGCGGCCAAGGTGAAGGCCGTGGCTGGCGCAGCGCCGGGACAGTGGGTCACCTACAAGGTGTACGGGCGCGATAGCGCTCAGCGTGCGCGTGTCGCTGCCCGGGACCTGCGTACCGGCAAGATCGCGGCGGTCCGCAAGTCCGGTCTGGATATCGCTTCCCGGATCATGCCGACAGCGGATGGCCGTTTGATCGTCGAGATCACTCGGACTGCATAAAGGTCATATGACCTGCTGAAATGGCATGTCCCCTTCATGGGTATCGAGGCTGGGCCGGCGAGGGCGCCGGCCTGTTCTGGGATCATGACTTGGCGCAAGCGCTAGGCAAGGAGGACTCATGAAGCCCGGCGACCTGGTCAAGGTCCACAAGGACGGTTTTTCCGTCTTCACCGTCCTGCGCATCGACGAGGAAGACGGCACCGCACTCGTCGAGTCGGCCGTCGACGCTCCGGGAAAGTACCCGTGGCCGACTCCCCTCGGCAGTCTCGTTCCGGTTGAGCAGTAGACAACCCGTTTCCCAGGTCCCGCTGAGGTACCCCTAGCTGGGACAATGACCTTTCTGCTCGAACGCTGCACGGCGTCGACCCGCTTCCATCGTTAACACCCCAAGCCCCCTACCGACAGTCATGATCGGCAGTTCGACGCGCTCGTCACCCCAGCGCTGAACTTGGCTCCGATGTCCTCATAAAAGGGGCGCTGAACAGGTTAAATGACACGTCCCCTCGGTATGTTCTTCTGGGGTCGGGTGGCGTGCTCGCGCAGCTCGCTGCCGAGCGATCGTCACGTCGACGAGATCCGGGGATCTTCCGGTGAGATGGGGTTCTGCGATCGCCTGCACGGTGAGGCAGACTCACGGGCATGACTTCTGTGGGGAACACCGATTCCGACGAGATCACCTCGTCCGACGGCACGGAGGGAAGCAACGGGCCCGACAGGAAGATGCCGCATCCAGCATGGCGTCTTCCGCTCATTGGGGATGTGTTGCGCCTCGACCCGCAACGCCCGGTGCAGCGCGAAGTACAGTTCGTGCGCGAACTGGGAGACGTACTCGAGATCAGCATCATCGGCCGCAAGGTCGTAGTCGTCGGAGGTGGAGACGCCGCAGCCGAGGTCTTCGACGAATCCCGCTTCGCCAAAGCTGTGGTGCCGCCGGTAAGTAACCTGCGAGAACTGGCCGGCGACGGGCTGTTCACCGCCTTCAACAGCGAACCGGCTTGGGCGCAGGCACACAACGTGCTGATGCCGGCGTTCAGCCAAGCATCGATGCGCAGCTACCACGACGCGATGGTCGAGTGCGTCGACCAGCTGTGCGATTACTGGACAGACCGTGCAGAGCGGGGAACAGTCGACGTCTCGTCGGACATGAACCGCCTGACCTTGGAAGTTATCGGCCGCACAGGATTTGGGCACAGCTTCGACTCGTTCGCGTCCGACCGGAACCCATTCGTCGAATCCATGACACGGGCGTTGTCGTTCGTCTCGCAGACAGCGAACGATCTTCCGGTGATCCGGGAAATCCTCGGATGGAAGGCGCTGCGCCAGAACCCGAAAGACATCGCCCTGATGAAGCGCACGGTCGACGACGTCATTACAGCCCGTCGCAGCGGCCAATCGCCTCGTCAGGATGACCTGTTGCAGCGGATGCTCGAGAACCCCGATCCCGACACCGGCGAGCTGCTGTCCGATCAGAGTATCCGCAACCAGGTACTCACATTCCTGATCGCAGGTCACGAAACCACTGCCGGACTGCTGTCGTTCGCTCTGCACTACCTATCCCTGAACCCGGACATGATCGAGCGGGCCCGCGCCGAAATCGACGAGGTCATCGGCGCCGAAGGTGCACCGGTGCGCTTCGAGCAGATCGCCAAACTCCGCTACGTCCGGCGCATCATCGACGAGACCTTGCGCCTGTGGCCGTCCGGCCCGGCGTTCTTCCGGAAAACCCGAGAGGCCACGACGCTGGCCGGCTACCCGATCGGCAAGAGCGAGACGATCCTGGTCGTGCTGCTGGCGCTGCACCGCGACCCGAAACTCTGGGGCGACAACGCCGAAGACTTCGATCCGGACCGGTTCCTTCCGGCGGCAGTTCGCGCTCGTCCCGCGCACGCCTACAAGCCGTTCGGAGTGGGCGCCCGAGCCTGTATCGGCCGGCAGTTCGCGCTGCACGAAGCAGTATTGACACTGGCGCAGATCCTGACCCGGTTCGACATCGCCCCGGTACCCGGTTACGAACTGTCGGTCGCCGAGTTGCTGACGGTTCGGCCCGAGAACCTTCGATTGCAGATCCGCCCACGTCCCTGACCTCAAATCGGCTCTCGATCGCGCACGGACTCAATCCGTTACACTCCCCACGGATTTGAGACCAAAAAGAAATAGGCGGGGGCCGAAAAAATTGGGAAAGTGGCATGTGATCGAAACTTTGGTGGAGGGCGCTGCGACTCTGGTCGCATCGGGGGACGAAGCCAAAGAACTGACCTCCATCCGCAGTAGGAATGTGTCACCGGCAGCGGACATCCTGGTCGAACCGATCGTGGAGCACGTCCGACGCACACGCGAACCGTTCGACCGAGTGCTTCGCTCCAAGAAACAGGGCCGCTCCTGGCGGTACTATGCGTGGCCGATTATGGGGCCATTCGGCGATGTGCACGGCATCCAGCTATGGATCGGAAATCCCGACGAGGAAATCCCTCCACGGCGCCTGACATCAGGAGTGTTCTGGTCGACGACCGAATGGCTGATCTACCAGACCTGGGAGTCCGGGGAGATGTCGGGAACGCTCCTCGAAGACTGGGTCCCGACGGCCTTGTCGTCGGACTACATCAGTCGCGCGATCCACTTCGAGAAGGAACGAGAGTTCCTGGAAATCACCCTGACTCCGAAACCGGGTATGGCACTCAGCACCTGGTTTGCCGTCAGGCACGATCACGGTCATGCCATGCAGTGGCAGGCGGTTCTGCGCCCCGCACCCGATGGCTCCGGCGTGATGGTGCTCTACCACGACTTTTCCGACGTGTACTCCCCGTCCGTGCCGACTCTTGCCGAACTCGGGCTCCAGGAAGGGTTAGACGGCTCCAATGTGCACGTCGCAGTGTTCGAAGTGCAGCGCTGTTCCGTCGTGCTGTGGATTGGTCGGGCTCCGCAGTGGTTGGAATGGCAATATGCGCACCTGACCGGGCCGGTCGTGCATCCGGACGATCTGCCTCAGCTGCACGCTAGCGCCCGCCGAATCAGCGCAGGAGAGGTGCCTCATACCGTGGATCTCGTGCAGCTGCACCGCGGCGACGACGAATGGGTGAAGTCCTCGGTGACCATGCGCCCGTTCCAGCTGAAAGATCGTCCCGCTCATGCGGAACTGATGCTCATCCAAGTCGCTCCCGCTGGCGACCTGCACTGATCCCGGACCAGGCGCGACCGGCCTGCGGTCGCGCCTGCGCGGACTAGGAGCGCCCCCATGCACGTGTGGCATGCACCGTGAAGGTGCATGCCACACGGAGTGTGCGGGCGCTGCGCTTCAGTTGTTACCGACGTGCTCGTTGCCCGGTGACGGAAACGCAGGGCCCTCAACGAGTGGCGACTCAGTAGCTTCTTCGGCGACCGGCTCGCACGACAGGATCACCAGCACAGGAAGCCGCATCCTCGGCCGGATCTCATAGTGACGAGGTTCGATGAAGCGCGAACGCGAACGTCGAGGATTCAGGACAGGGCGCGGCTTGGCCCCAACGGGGATACTCCACATCAGCTATCGTGTTGTGCATGGTAGCTGAACGGCGCAGTCTGATCCTTCGCGGAGCGCTCGACATCTGTCTGCTCGCACTGCTCGACAACGAAGACCCGATCTACGGCTACGAACTCACTGAACGACTCTCCGCCCGCGACCTACTCGTCTCCGGCGGATCGTCCTACCCCCTGCTCGCACGGCTCGAAAAGGCCGGCCTGGTGCACTCCGAACAACGCCCCTCACCGACTGGGCCGCCCCGAAAGTACTACTCGCTCACCGACGACGGGCGCGCCGCCCTGGCTCAGGGCCGGGACGAATGGAACACCGTCGCCACATCCGTGACCGCACTGCTGAACACTCCGGCCGCACCGGCCGGAGGGAAGGATCACCGATGACCACCGCGAACCCGGCACCCGGATCGGCCCTCGATCCATCGATTGTGGCTCGGGCAGAGAGGGTCTGGTGCAAAGCTGGGGTACGACGATCCGACCGCCGCGAGATGGCCCAGGAACTGGCCGGTGAACTCGCCGCGGCCACCGACGCCGGGCACCCACCCACCACGGTCACCGGCGACGACCTCGACGCGACGATGCGGGCCTGGGCCGACGAGCGGGGCGTGAGCGCCCGCGCCGGCCGGTACGTGGTGCTGGTTCCCGCGGTCCTCGTCGGGATCACCGCCGGGATGGGGTTTCTCCTCGGGGTCTTGTACCTGGCGTTCGCCAACAACTTCGTGATCAAGCCGTACTCGCTGATCTTCGGCATCTACCTCGTCAGCGGCGCCCTGGCCTACGTGACAGCTTTGGCCTCGGCATGGATCACGCTGGCTGCACTCGGCGACCCGCGCCGGAAGCGCACGATGTCCAGCCTCGCGGTGGTGCTCCCTGTCGGTGCCGCCGGCGCTGTGGCTGCCGGTGTTGCGATCGCGTGGCTGTGTGGGTTCTCGACCTCGATAGCTACTGTCGTCGCGGTCGTTGCCGGAGTCTGCGTGGTGTTGGCCGCAGCGATCGCCTTCGCGCGGTTCCGCAGCATCGACCGTCGAGACCGGGACGGCGGCGCGCACGACGTCGTCGGATGCACGTAGCGAGACGGATCGAATCGGGGAACAGCATCGGATGGCAGCAGCCGTGACGGGAGATCTGATCGTGTGTGGACGCATTACGAGCAATCGACCAAGGTTCTCGGCAGGAGACGGGAGTCTGTGCTGACGTGCAATTCAGGCGCGTCCGTCCAGGTTCTTCCACCTGCGGAGGGACACGATCAGGAAAGGATCTCTAGGGGGATACCTGATATGGCTTGGCATGTCCTACCTGAATAATTTTCTATATGGCTCGGCGTGTCCTACCCGAATAGCTGATCTTGATGAGGCACAGTACTCGGCATGGATACCGCGAAGGCGCTGCTTCTCAGTGACGAGCAGTGGGGAAGCGACGTGCTGCTACCGCACCGTCCTTTCGCGACGAACCACCTCGAGCACGGCCAGTACCGAATGAGCCGCGACGATGCGCTGACGATGCGCTACATCCAGCACTCCCCGCACGCCCTGCTCGGATCGATCGTCATCGACTGCGACCACCCCGATGCCGCGATGCGAGCCTTCGAGAAACCGTCTGATCACCCGGAGCCGAACTGGGTCTCCCAGTCACCCTCGGGGCGGGCGCACCTGGGCTGGTGGCTCGGCGACCATCGTGTCTGCCGCACCGATTCCGCACGCTTGAGCCCGTTGCGCTTGGCACACCGCATTGAGCGAGGTCTGTGCATCTCCGTCGGCGGAGACTTCTCCTACGGCGGGCAGCTGACCAAGAATCCGATCCATCCTGAGTGGGAGACCCTCTACGGGCCTGCGGACCCGTACACACTGCGGGATCTGGCCACCATCCACACGCCCCGTCAGGCCCCGCGCCGACCCGACCGGTCGGCAGGCCTGGGTCGCAATGTCACGATGTTCGACACCGCCCGCACGTGGGCCTATCCGCAGTGGTGGAGCCACCGCGACGGCACCGCCGACCAGTGGCTCCAGCTTGTGCTGCAGCGGTGTCACGCGGTCAACACCGAGTTCGCCGACCCGCTACCGTTCGTCGAGGTCCGCGCCACCGCATACTCCATCGGCAAGTGGATCTGGCGCAACTTCGACGAGGCCACCTTCCGGGCTCGTCAGGCCGCGCGTGGCAGCAAGGGCGGCAAGGTCATGACCCCTGCGAAACGAGAAGCCAACCGCACACGAGCCACTAAGTTCGACCTGGCTACAGCCTTGGAGTACGCGCTGTGAGCGGCGCAGCCCGGGCGCAGCAACGCCGAGCTGTCACCGCGAAGGAACTGGCCCGCAGGCTCGGCTCATCCGAGCGGACCGCGCGTCGGCTGGTCGCCGAGCCCCGAGAAGAATTCCTCGCGCGGGCGCAGGCCCGCCGCGATCAGGTGGTGGGACTGCGTGAACAGGGGTTGAAGTACCGCGAGATCGCCGAGGAAATGGGGATCTCGACCGGGGCGGTGGGCCGGATTCTGCACGATGTCCGCAAGTCCGAGAATCTGAGGTAGTTACTCCACAGGGACGCCGAGATCGACGAGCATCTTCGCGACGTCCTGTCCCCCGGAGTGGGTCGATTCGGGTGGCGCAGTGGGTAAGCGATCGCGTGACAGGTGGAACCGATCGGCAGGCAGCTGCGTCCAACCAGATATGACCGAAGACGAACGTGACCGCATCGCCGAACTGCACTTCGACAATGACCCCGCGGTGATCGCCGAGCTCCGCCGAGATCCCGAGGTCGCGGAGTATCTGGACCGACTCGATCTCGTGGTTCGAGTGCTGAACACGATGCCAGCCGCGAGTTTCCGCGGCGAAAGGTAGTGATGCCGAGAACAATCTCAGCGGAGGACGGGGCGGTGTGGAACGAATCGATCCGCACCGCGTAGATACGGGGAACAGCGCGTTGCTCGTACACCCCCCTACTAGCTCCTCGGTGGCGGGCCGGTACGGTCTGGACCGTTCACGAGCAGGGGGGATCGCGAACTACCGATCTGTGCCCCCTGCCGAAAAAAGGGGGGACCATGAATAGACACTGCCGCCACCACACCCGCACCGCCGTCGCGGTACTCGCCGCAACCGCAGCCGTGATGACCGGGTGCGCGCCGAACACCACACCCGAAGCGACAGCGGCGGACACGGCCACAGAGACCACCCGGGACCCGGTGCTGATCGCGGCCGCACCCGGCGAACTCGACCCCGGCCCATACACCACCGTCCCCCACGATGCGCTGCCGAAGACCGCCGAGGACGACATCCTGGGGCAGTTCGTCGAAAGCCAGAGAATGGCCGAGTTCCTGGTACTACCCGCCGAGATCGACCCCGAGTTGACCGGATCGCAGTCAGCAGCCACCCGCACTATCTTCGATTCGTCCGCGCTCGAATTCTTGATCGACGACGGCAACAACGCCGTCCGTGCGATCGGCGACGACCACGGCTTCTACGCCGGCTACTCCACCGCCCGCTACGATCCTGCGGACCACGCGAGTATCACCCATGCGGTACTCGAATTTCCGGATAGCGCTACCGCCGCAGCCGCAGCAGCAGAGCTGCACCAGGTGCAGTTCCTCCCGGATATGTCCGGCTTCAGCGAGATGACACCGCCGCCGATCCCGGTGGCATATCCGCAGGAAAACATGCCGGACAGTCTCATCAGCGCGGAGTTCATCAGCAGCAAGTACAGCAATGAGGTCTGGATCGAATCGTTCACCCCGCACGGGCGCTACGTCATCTACACCCGGGCGAACGGGCCTTCCGACCGAGAGGACTGGGCTCGCCGGTCGATCGCGCGCGCCCTCGAAGTGCAGCGCCCGATGATCGACGAGTTCCCGTTCACCGAGCCCGCCGATCTCCCCGAACTGGAAGTCGACGTCGACGGGGTGATGCGCCTGGCCGTGCCGCCGCCGTCGGACGATGAGAACATGCCTGTCCCTGCCGTCTACGGCCCGCGCGGAGCTGCGCACCAGGAAGATCAGCTCAACACCCTCGACCTGTTCGCCGATACCGGCACCACGAACCTGGGCATCCACGGGACCTTCGTGTACTCCACTATGGGTGAGGATCAGGCCGCGACACTGTTCGACCGTCTCATCGGGAACATCCGCGCCCAGACCGAGGGGATCACGTACGTGCCGGCGTCCGGCCCGCCCGGGGTGCCGGATGCCCGGTGCTTCGATGTGGTCACGACGTCCGGCAGTTTCGGTACCTGTCTCGTGCTGTACGACACGTATGTGGGGGAAGGTCGAACCAGCACGTTGGAAGCCTCACACGAGCTCGCGACGGCGCAGTACATGATTTTCGAGGCGAACGCGTCTCAAGGATGATCGGACACCCCACCATGGCCGGACCTCACGAAGTCGACTTCCAGCACATCGGCACCGGCGGCTGGTTCGGTGAGTGCGTGCAGCCGTCGCGGGCTGCGGCCGAGGCATTCGTGGTGAACAAACTCGTCGAACTCGGCGAAGACAGACAGGAATCACAGCAGGTCGCGGCGGTAGCGGGATACACCGCTGCCGACGCGATTCGCTATGCGGTCAGAATCCATCCTGTCGCGCCCTGAGTCCTCGGCGCAGGTGGGTTTCGCGTGCCCTGCCCGCCTTTCGAAAAGGATCCCGAGTGTCCTGCAATCTCCACTGGCGGAGTCGAAATCACAACCTGGGGGAAGAGCGAAGACGCACACTGCAACGTGGGTAAAGCCGCAGTCGTCGGGACGGGGATCCTGCTGCTGTCAGCGCTCGGGGCATGTCCAGCCTCCGCAGCCACCTGGACAGGGACGAATCGGCGGCGAGGGCACCGGCGAAACAGGTGTCCTCGTCGCTGTGTTCGTCGATCGTGAAGACAGGGAGCATCGGGGCAACTGGCACCCTCGTGTATCGGCAGAGGGTGGTGGCCGCGTACTGTGGCGGCTGGCCACCTCAGAGATCCCCCCGATCGACGGGTGGCCCCGCTGCCCCGGCGCCGCCCCCGGCTCCGGGGCATTTCAGTTGCTATGAAGATCGCCCGCGGTCGTGCGGTGTCCAACACCTCTTCGTATGGGCGGTGAGCACCATACCGACCCACCCACCGAGCATCTGCCGGGAGGTGCGACCCACCCGATAGACGCGGTGCGGCATGATGACCTGGCACGTGGGGGATCAACTGGTGGGGGAATTGTGGTGGCTGGCTGGGCACTGTCGATCGACTTCGGCACCTCGAATACGGCGACCGCGCACACCAGCGCGATCTCCGGTCGCATCGAGACACTGCCGCTCACCCATCAGAGCAACCTGCTGCCCTCCGGCGTGTATGCCGAAAGTCCGGAGCGGATCCTGACCGGCTCGGCCGCACTCGCCGCCGCCGACCGTGACCCCACCCGATACGTGCCGTCCCCGAAACGCCTGGTCGGACACGTGCCCGCCGCCCTGCTCGGCGGCGACGAGTACGCCCTCGGCACACTGATCGCCCCGGTGCTGGCCGCGGCGTACGAACGCGCCCTGGCCGCACACAACGGCGACGCACCCGCCCTGGTGGTGCTCACGCACCCGGAAGCGTGGTCACCGCAGCAGATCGCGACGCTCACCGCCGCGGCCACTCGGGCCGGCGCCGACCCGGCCGCAGTGGTCACGGTGCCTGAACCTCGGGCGGCGGCGCATCATTACAGCCGCGCTACCCCCGCAGAACCGGGTACGACGATCGCGGTGTTCGACTTCGGCGGCGGCACCCTCGACGTTGCGGTCCTCACCGCGACCGGTGCGGGCCGCTTCGAGGTTTCCGCGGCCAGGGGTGACAACACATTGGGCGGCAAGGATTTCGATGCGCGGCTTCGCAGGTGGATCGAGGAGCAGCTCGGCGCGGACGAACCCACGGTCGCCGGCGCATTGCGCACGGCACCGCTGCATCTGCAGCGCAGTATCGACGAGCAGATCCGGGCCGCGAAAGAGCTGCTGTCCGAGTCGCCGTCGGCGACGGTCACCCTCGACACCGGCACCAGCCGCCACACGGTGTCGATCACCCGCGGCGAGTTCGATGAGCTGATCGGCCCCGATCTCGACCGGGCGGTGGCACTGGCCCGGGCCACCCTCGCCGACGCCGGGATCACCGGTCCCGATGATCTGGCCGCCCTGTATCTCACGGGCGGGTCCGCCCGGATCCCGCTGGTGCACACCCGGCTCGGGGAGCTCGGGCCGGTCGCCACACTCGACGACCCGAAGACGGTCGTCGCGCAGGGTGCGTTGCTGGCGGTGGAGGACGTCCCCGTGCCGGGTGGTCTCGACACGGTGCCGCTGACCCGCCGCCCGGTCGTCTCACCGCTGGCCGGCGCGTCACCGGCGGCGACGTCGGACCGGGCAACACGCCGCTGGTCGCGGGTCGCGGCTGCCGCCGTCGCGGTCACACTCATCGCAGTCGCCGCCGTCGCGATAGTGGCCGTACGTGCCCTGAACGGGGACAGTATGGCCTCGGCCGACGCGTCTCCGCCGACGCAGGGCGCTACCGCACCGTTGTCGCTGGAGCCAGGTGGTGGTCGCGACAGCGCCGATCCACGCAACGTGACCGACCACCTGCCCGAACCCGTGTCACGTCACGTGGTGAACTGCAGGGCCGTTGGATTCTCCTTCGACGGTGGTGACCTCGAGGTGGACTGTGATCTCCCGGCAGGCTCGTCGCTGGTGGCGGGTCGTGTGACGGAGAATCGGCTGTACGACACGTTGTCGATGAAGATCACCGCGGTCGACAAGAACACAGCGTTGCAGAATGTTCTGTCGATCCGCAGCTACACCGACCCGGTCGACGTACGCGAAAACGACACCCGCACTGCCGCGTTGGACGTATCGAGCTTGCACACGGGATCGACCATGGTGGTCGTGGCCAATACCGACCTCGGTCTGCTCGTCAACATCCACGGGGTGCGGGACTCAGAATCGGCGGAGGCATTCGTTCGGGAATCCGGTCTCTTCGGCTGACTGTGAGGATTGGATTTACCACCAACCGCGTGAATGTCGGCTCTTTCGGCAGTTGTCGGTGGTGGGCTGTAGCCGATGGACTGCGGGTGTGACTCTTCGGCTGACTGGCTTGGTGCCTTTCTCTGGACTTGTCCGCTCGTGGTCTGTCGGCCCCGGCCCGGTGGAGCGACTGGCCTGAT
Source organism: Rhodococcus artemisiae (assembly GCF_036327795.1). Classification (NCBI taxonomy): domain Bacteria; kingdom Bacillati; phylum Actinomycetota; class Actinomycetes; order Mycobacteriales; family Nocardiaceae; genus Rhodococcus; species Rhodococcus artemisiae. The sequence goes on along the minus strand of NZ_JAUTXY010000019.1, from coordinate 33,702 downwards.
CAGGAGCTTGACCGGTGGTGTTCACAGCACCGCCGTGTCCCGTCACAGTCCTGCCGAGACTCCCCTCCGGACCGGATCCTTCGTCCCACCGGAGCCAGTGGAGGAACGCATGACCATTCTGACTGATGTCGTCGACGTCGTCATCGGTGTCGACACGCACGTCGACACCCATACCGCTGCGGCGGTCGCCGCCCGAACCGGGGCCGTCCTCGGACAGATCACCGTCGCGACCACCGTCGACGGATACCAGGAGCTGGTCGACTTCGCCGACGAGTACGGCGCACTGCGGGTGTGGGCGATCGAGGGCACCGGCGGGCACGGTGCCGGTCTGACCCGACAGCTCCAACACCGCGAGGAACTCGTCGTCGAACTCGACCGACCCGAGCGGGCCCAGCGTCGCCACGGCGCCAAGTCCGATCCCCTCGACGCGGTTCGTGCTGCACGAGAAGCATTGTCCCGCAAGGATGTCGGAACACCTCGATCGGGTGGTGACCGCCAAGCACTGTCGGTTCTTCTGGCTGCGCGCCGGTCCGCGGTGGAGGCCTCGATGGTCGCCGGGCGGCAGTTGTTCAGCCTCGTCATCGCCGCCCCCGAGGTGCTGCGCGACACGCTTCGCGGACACAAGCTACCCGAGATGATCCGTCGGGCCGCCACCGTGCGCCTACGCAAGGACTGGGACACCGAAACCACCACCACGGCGACCGTGTTGAAGACACTCGCCCGTCGTGCCCGCACTCTGCAGGCCGAGGCGGACGACTTCGAAAAGCAGATCCTGGTCATCGTGCGGCGGTGGCGGCCGGACCTGCTCGCCCAGCTCGGCGTCGGGCCGATCGTGGCCGCCACCGTACTGTGCGCATGGTCGCACCCCGGCCGGATCCGGTCCGAAGCGGCGTTCGCGATGCTCGCCGGCGTCGCGCCGATTCCGGCGAACAGTGGTCAGGTCACCACCCGTTATCGGCTGAACCGGCACGGCGACCGGCAGCTCAACCGGGCCCTGCACACCGTCGTGCTGTCCCGGCAACGATACGACGACGCGACCAAGGCATACACCGCCCGACGAACCGCCGAAGGAAAGACATCCCGCGAGATCAAACGTTGCCTCAAGCGCTACATCGCCCGCGACTTCTACCGGCTACTCGAACACCATCAGACCACTTGACATCCATAGGAGCGTCCGGTACCTGACGCAGTACGGACTTCACATCGACGAGGTGCACCACGGTGCAGCAGGGTGGAGGAGATGGCACCCTCGCGCACGGAACGGCCACCCGCATCAGGTGCCGAAACTCCGTGGAGGCGGCAGCGGGTCATGCGGGCCTCCGGGCTGCTCGGCGCAAGCACAGGGACCCGGCGCACAGCGGACCGCTCCACTCGCCGGCTCGGAATGTGTCAAGGGGTTTGAGTCCAGTGGGTGTCAGGCGGCTATCGTGGCGTCCTCCACGGTGGCCTCGGGATCATCGCCTGGCCGGTTGATGTAGACGGTGTCGGGCAGGTCGAGGATCTTCGGCGCTGCCGTGGTGCCGAAGCGATGCGGATGCCGGGCACGAGCAGTATCGAGTACCTCTCGGCGTTCGGCCGCCTTGCCGGCGGCCAGACCGAAGTGGACATCGGCGGGTGTGTGCAACCCGATTCCGGTGTGGCGATGTTCGTGGTTGTACCATTCGGTGAACTCGATCATGAACCCCCTTGCCTGACTGAGGGATCCGAAACGTTCAGGAAACCCGGGCCCGTACTTGAGGGTCTTGAACACCGATTCGGAGTACGGATTGTCGTTCGACACCCGCGGCCGCGAATGCGAACGGGTGACCTCGAGATCAGCCAGCAACGTGGCGACGGACTTGCTGGTCATCGACGTGCCACGGTCGGCGTGCACGACCTGCGGAATGCCGTGTACGTCGAAGATCTGCTCCATCAACTCCCGCGCCAGCAGACCCGATTCGTGCGCGTGAACATGGACTCCGACGATGTACCGCGAGTAGATGTCGATCATCACGTACGCATCGAAGTAGCGGCCCTTCTCCGGCCCGGCGAGTTTGGTGATGTCCCACGAGTACACCTGCCGCGGCGCGGTGGCGACCAGCTCCGGGCAGGTCCTCGCCGGATGCCGCGCAAGTCGGCGACGCTCGCTGACCTGCGCGTTCTCACGCAGCACGCGATACATCGTGGACACCGAACACAGGTAGATACCCTCGTCGAGCAGTTGCGCATAGATCTCGAGCGGTGCCCGATCGACAAACCGATCGCTGTTGAGCACCTCGAGGATGCGACGGCGTTCGAGGGCGGTGAGCTTGTTCGCCGGCGGGGTCGGCGGCGCCGACACCACCGGCGGTGTCGGTGCGGTCGCTGCGGTGCGCCGCCGGACTGCGGTCGAACGCACCACACCGGTCAACGCACTCGCGGTTCTCGTCGACACCCCGGCCGCGGTCAAGTCGCACCACACGGCGGTCAGCGCTTGTTCGGCTTGCCGTCGACATCCGCTCTCTCGGAGAGAGATTCCAAGAGAGCGTGAGCTTTTCCCATGATGTCCAGGGCGGCCTCGGTGGTGGTCAGTCTCTTGTTCGCGCGGGCGAGCTCTTGCTTGAGGCGGGCGATCTCGGCCTGCTCGGCGGTGAGTTTGCCGATTTTTGTGCCGGGTTGTTTGCCGTCGAGCACACCGGCGTCACGTTGTTTGCGCCACTCGCTGATCAGCGACGAGTAGAGGCCTTCACGGCGTAGGTACGCGCCGCCTTCATTCGTCGCGCAGGCCTGCTCGTACGCGACCAGGTGGGCGAGCTTGTCGGCGGGGCTGAACACGCGTCGGCGGGGTCCGTCGGCTCGGGGGTGAGTGGAGGCCATGCGGTCATTGTCCTCGACCGCCGTAGGGGTGGGCATCGTCATCGTTGGGTTGATCCGTATCTCGCCCTGCAGGCGGAGTTGCTGTGAACCGCTGGCCTCAACTCAGCCTGACACGCAGGGGCTTGTCGGCATGCTGTGTCATTGTGTGCGGCATGACGCAGTGGAGAGTGCTTCCGGAACGAGGCATCGGGACAGGGACCTGCGCGATGATTGCACTGCTCTGGACGGCACTGACCATCTGGTTCGTCGCCTCGGGGCCGCTGCTCGGGGCGGTCGCGGCCTGCGTACTTTCCGTGATCTGGGTGGCGTTGACCGCGCGGGAGCACACAGGGCGGAATCCTGATCCTGTGAGCCCCACGGAAGCGTCTCCGCGCGCGTGACCGACCGCCCCCACCGTCACGGTCCTCGTCGGCCCCGGCGCGAGGTAGTTCATCGCCGGCCGCTTCACTGACGTAAAGGGACGTGTCATATGCACAGGTAGAACCCGATGCCGGAATCCAATGTACGAGAGCGTGCGGACATTTATGGCCGCAAGATTATGGGGAGGGAGATCGGATGTGGCCTTTCACAAGGCGCGCTGAGCAGAGTGGGCAAGCGGGCAACCCGCAGCAGGAGCCAGCTCGCTGGCCTCGACTAGCGACCGAGGAAACGTATGGCCAGGTCCTCGAAGCGAGTGCGAACCTGAACCTGGTCGTGTCGACCTTCAGTTTGGGAATTATGCGGCCGCCTGACGATTCTTACGCGGTTCCAGGCCTGTCGCTGCTGCTCCCTCCGGGTGCGACCATCGACTTCGCGGACCCGGAGTACGGGTTCCCCGGTTGGGAAGACCCTCCCGAGGAGCGCGTGCTCGAGTTGTGGGCGGACGATCTGCTGACGGTCTCTCATGGCACGGCATGGCGGTTTCTGATCGACAGTGCAGAACCGTTCGATCGCGAGTGGGTCGAGGCGATGTTCCCGAGCAACCCTTCAGAACGGGACTTCATCCCGGCGCGCGCGCTCGTCCTCGCGCATTTTGATGGTCTTCGGGAAGGCGAGTTCGCTATGGCTGAACTCGATTCGGTACCAATGACATTGACCTATCTGAAAGATCGACGCGTCCTCTGAAGGTCGGGGCAGGATGCGAATTGGTCGACGGTGATCGGCCGGTGCCCCACACCTCTGGGCGGAGAGCTTTGCGTTGTGTGACCTGGGGTGATGGCAGGTCCCTCTCTATCTCGCTGCCGCCTGGCTAATCAGCTGACCGCAGCCTAGCGGCGGGATCTTCGCGGTGGAAGTTCCGGCAGGGACGTGTTATCACTGCTGGTCAAATCGGATCTCTGTCAATTCGGTTTGCGTTCCGCTGGCGCGGTCCGTCTCGATCAGCACCATCCCTATAACCCCTATGGGGGCTATGGGTGTGTCGCTCCGATGTGTCCTCTGCCCGGAGATGATGGCCGCCGCCGGTCACAGCTTCCACAGCTTCAGCAGGGCCGTGCGCAGGCCCGGGGAGATGACGCGGTGGTCGTGGTGCAGGCGCGGGTGGGGGTGACCGTGTTCGGCGAGGGTGCGTGCGGCGTCCGCCACGGGTAGGGGGTCGAGGTCTGTGCGGGAGCGTAGCCGGTAGGCCACGGCATTGCGAGTATGGGGAATGTGGACCGGCCCGGTGTCGACGACCGCCGGCGGGTGGAGCCAGGTGTCGTCGTCGCTGATGCGGATCACGACGTCGCCAAGTTCGAGGCGACTGCGGCGGTCGGTGCCAGGAGTGTCGTCGCGCAGCCACTGGGTGCGGTACCGCGGGCTCGGGCCACTGGTGTCCGGTGCGGGCGTGGTCCAGGTGTTTTCATCCTCGGCGGTCGGCGTGTAGTCGCCGAGATGCCGCAGGAACATCCGGCGCACCGGAGTGGGGAGGAAATCGTGGCCTGTGCGGGTGCTGCTGCCGATCCCGGCCAGCGGCACGACACGGCCGATCCGCCAGATCTCGGTGGCGCTGTCGAGAAACACCTCGTCGACCTCGGTGGTGTCGTCGAGACCGTCGAGGAAGACGCGGGCCGCGGCGCGGGCGTCGGGATCGTCGGTGGCCAGGGCGGTTTCGTCGGCCACCGTGGAGCTGTGCGAGGCGCTGGCGGGGCCGACGATCACCTTCTCGGGGGTGACGATCAGTCCGGTGTGCAGGTTCGGGGCCGACAGCACCCGCACCCCGGCCTCGAGGAATCGGGCGAGGGCGGTGGGGGAGGTGGCGTGCGCACGTACGGCGGGCCGGGCGGCGTTGACGATCAACTGGTCTCCGGCGCGCAGCGGAAGCAACTCGGGTGCGGTGTGGTCGAGGTAGGCGATGGCGACGCGGCGGGGGCCGGGGCCACGCAGGGCTGCGGTGATGTGCGGCCAGGGATGGGGTGCGTACAGGGTAGTGCCCACGATGGGTCACCTTAACGGCAACACGGTCTCCGGAAACCCCGTATGAGAGCAACGCTGACCGCGCGTGCGATCCCTCCGCCGGCGGAGATGTCCCCGGCCGGGACATGTCATAACTCCAGCTCAAATGGCTGCGTACGCCGCCGTGGCCGAGGACTCGTCGGACTCGGATGAGCACGGTGCCGGCACCCCCGACTGGCAATCGCGAAATGAGTGCATCGATCAGGAAGCACGGCACGTCCCTCTCATCTGGTGGGGTCGCCGACCTATGTCCCGCCGATCGCCACCGCGTCACGGTTCACCCACCCACCAACCCGTGCGGGCAGGGCTCCGCGTGAGCCGATGCGAACTGCACGACCCGATCGACACACTGACCGCGCTCTGCGGCGTCCGCTGATGCGGTCAGGATCTATCCGGCCTCACCGTGAGCCACGGAGTCGACAGAGACGTCCCCCGGCCACCGCCCGTGGGATGTGCTCTGCTGGAGGCCGTGACATCCCCACGAAGAACCGAAGCCGAAGCGCGCGCGGCCGTGTCTGCGATGGAGCCGATCATGGCGATCGAGGGCCGGCAGATGAGTGCTCGGGACAAGGACCTGCTCGTCGACCTGATCCGAGGTGTGATCACCACCGAGGACGTCGCGGCCGTCATCGCGCGTGAGGAAGGCTACGAGATCGACTGAACCACCCCTGGCGGGAATGTCGGTGGTCTCGTCTATGGTCTCGGGCGCGGACAACGCGAGCAGGCACCGACACGTCGGGCCTGGCCGGATACGACCGGGGGAGGGCGAGATAGATGCTGGACGACGAGGAACGCGGTTATCGGGCCGGACGCAGGGCAGGGGCACGGTTCGCGAGGAACCCGCAGCGTGAACCTCAGGACCCGAAGATCCCGTCGGCCGTGGCGGATTCGCAGGTCTACCTGCGGTACTGGCGTGAGGGATGGGTCGAGGGCATGACCGATCCGAATGGAACAGGTGTGCTGAAGAACCCGTGGCCGCGTACCGGCACACCGGGCGCCGGTGCCTCGCGCGGGGGCTCGTCTCCGACCGGGGACACCGTCCTCGGTGGCGAGCAGTAGCGAGATGCGGCGCAGTGTGATCGAAGACCGGTTGATCACGGTGGTGGCCGCGGCGATGCCTCTGCCGGACATGGCTCTCGAAGCCGTGGTGGCCGGGATTCCGTTGTTCGAGGGGAGCGGCAGGTCGACGGGTGAGCCGGCCGTCGACCTCGTCTGGATCGAGCAGGACCCGGGCCTGCTGTAGCTGCTGTGCCCGATCCGGAGATCGGGCACAGTGCAGGCGGGCACGGCCGGTGGCCCACGCTGGACCGTCGGGGTCATCGCCGTCTGTGGTGGCCCCGACGGGAGTGTTCAATTGATGACGCCCTGGATCGTGCTGTTGCGGCGGTCCCGACGTCGATGCCTGCTCTCGTCGCTCTCTGCGCCTCTCGGGGTGGGAGTCGTGTGGTCTCCGCGACGTCGAATCGAAGCCCCTCCGCGGGTGCCGGTGTCTGTTCCAGGCCCGAGCCCGGTACGGCGTCGCAGATCAGTCGACGAGGTAGTGGGCTTCGATGTACGCGACGGTCGAGTCATACGGCTCACCGACCGGTTTGATCCTGTACCGGCGGAACACCGCGGCCGTCGCGCGGCGAGCGCCTCGGTTGCGTGCGTCGGCGTTGTCCCACGATTGAGCAAGGGTGCGGGTGACCACTTGGTCGATCTCCTCCGCGAGGTTCTTTTCGGTCACGGTCAGCCCGGACGGCGCGTGGTCTTCGATGATCCGCGACAGGACACCGATGTGGTCGTTGTCGACCACCACGACCGTCTCGTCGGGGTGTTTTTCGGCGTTGACGATGGCGCGGGCGACCCGCAGTGCTTCGGCCAGGAACTCGAGGGCGTCCTGGGAGTTCTGGATGATCCGGTCCCGCAGTAGTTTGATGCGTTCGGCGAGGGCGGTGTACTTCGCCGAGCCCGGTTCGATGCCTTTGTCGAGGGCAGCTTTGATGTGGTCGAGGATCTCCGCCGCCGACGGCGGTGCCTGATCCTCGCCGTCGTTCTTTGCCTTGGGCCGGACGAGCGCGAGGAGTTCCTTCAAGACGGCGATGCCTTGCGCGTCCAGCACCAGCGGCTCTTCTTGCCCGGCGACCACCGCAAAGGAATGGACATGGGCGTTGATGATCTCGAGCACCATCGGCCCCAGCTCCCCGAGGCGTTCCTTGCGGTCCTCGTCGGAGGACTTCTTGAACAAGGTCGTGTACACGGACCCGAACAACCCGAACCCACTCTGGTACTTCGTGATCCGCTTATCGGTGTTGATCAGCGGATACAACCGCGCCAACAGCCGGTAGTCCTTGGAGAACACCTCGGCCGCACCAGGATGGGTGTCGAGGAAACTGTTGATCGCGCGCACAGATTCGTACCCGTGCACACTCAGATCCAGATCCTCGATGTCGGCGAGGAGATCTTCGATGCGGGCGAAGGTGGTACGGAACTCGGCGACCAGCTCGGTCAGGTCGGTGACGAACCCACCACCTTTGCTGGTCTCTTCTGCGGTGGGATCGGTGACGGCTCGCTGGACTTCCTCGGCCAGGCCGATGTAGTCCACCACCACCCCGGAGGTTTTGACGAACCCGGTGGGGGAGACCCAGGTGCGGTTGGGGCGGGTGATGGTCTGGAACAGGTTGTGGGCCTTGAGCGGCTTGTCCAGATACAGCACGCCCTCGTTGGGGGCATCGAACCCGGTCAGCAGCTTCGCGGTCACCACCAGGAAACACAGCGGATCATTCGGGGTCAGGAACCGCCGCTTCTGCTCTTCTTCCTCGGTCTCCGACAACGCGAACACCCGCAGAGTAGGGTCTTCGTCCTTGGACTCAGAGACCGAGATGTTCACCTCGGCAGTGATCTTCTCGTGCACGCCGACCTCCGCGAGCACCTGCGTGGCCTCGAAGCCGGCCAGCAGCTCGTTGAGCTTGTCCGTGTACGCCACGGCCATCTCACGGTTGTACGCGACGACCTGCGCCTTGAGACCGTTGCGGTAGGCACCGGCCAGATAGTGATCCACGATGTCCTGACACACCGCCTCGATCCGCTCCGGGTTCGCGAACACCGACGTCAAACGCCCGAACTTGCGCGAGAGGGTCTCCCGGTCGGGGTCATCGAGGTCGAAGTCGTCGGCGAACTGATCGAACTCGGCCTGCAACGCCTGATCGTCGAGCTCGAACGCGACCGGATGCGGATCCAGCATCACCGGCACGGTCGCCCCGTCCCGCAACGACCGGGACACCGAGTACCGGTGCAGTACTCGACCCGGATCGCTCTCCTCACCGAATAACGCGAAGGTGTCGGTGGCCAAGTTCTTGACGGGGGTGCCGGTCATGCCGAAGAACTTCGCGTGCGGCAACGCTGCGCGCATCTGCCCGGCCAACGACTTCGACCGGGCGGACTGGGTACGGTGCGCCTCGTCGACCAACACGATGATGCTGCCTCGGGTCGACAGGCTCTTCCCGGCGTCGGCGAACTTGTGCACCGTCGTCGAAATCACCCCGCGCACATCATCAGCCAACAACGAGCGCAACTCCGCGCTGGTGGCCGGCTGGTGAAAATAGGCATCGCCCATCGCGGACGTGAACACCCCCGAGGTCTGCCGCACCAGCTGGGTCCGGTCCGAGAGCAGAATGATCGTCGGCGACTCGGTCCGGGTGTCGGCCAGCAGCAGCGACGCGGCGAACACCATCAACAGCGTCTTCCCACTGCCCTGGTGATGCCAGATCAAGCCTTTCGATCCGCCCGCGACGACCCGCTCATGGATCAGGCGCGCGGCCTCCATCTGCGGGTAACGGGGCAGATACTTCTTATCGACCCCACCGCCGGAGGTGTCGAAGAGCGCGAAGTCGGCGAGCATGTCCAACACGGTGGCCGGATTGAGCAGCAGTTCGACGGAGCGTTGCACGTCGGCCTGCCCGGCCAGGTCTTCGTCGTCGGCGGTGGACCGGAACGGCTGCCACAGATTCGTGGGCGCGCCAGCGGCCCCGAACCGCAGCTTGAGCCCATCGGAGGCGACCGCGAAGACGTTGGAGGTGAAGAACCACGGATATTCGGCGGCGTACACGTCGTTGATCTCGCGGGCGGCATCGGCCCATCCGGATTTCGCGGTCGGGGACTTCACCTCGACGACGACCACGGGTAGCCCGTTGATCCAGTAGACGAGGTCGAACCGGCGTGAAGTTTTGCCGGGGACGGTGATGGCCACCTCGTCGGACACGACCAGCGTATTGGCGCTGGGATTCTCGAAGTCGATGAGCTTGAGGGGGTGCCACACACCGTCGGCACCTCGGAATTCCTGATGCCCGCGCAGAAGGTGCAGTACCTGTTCGTTGGCGCGTACCAGCCCGCCTTCGACGGCGTTGACGGTGGCGACGATTTCCTCGACGACGGCGTCCACGTCGAACCCGGCGATCACCTCCGGGTTGAGCCGGACGAGGGCGTCCCGCAGCTGGGTAGCGAGCACCGTCTGGGTTGTCTCCCGCGGCAGTTTCCGCCCTGCGATAAAGCTCCAGTCCATCGGGATGGACCATTGGATCATCAGGTTCTGGAACTCGCGCTCGCGAATGCCTTTGGCCACGGCTCAGACCTCCAATTCGGCGGACTCGATGTCGATGGTTCGGTCCAGCAGACCTGACAGCAGCCCCGCTCTAACGTGACGGAGACTGGCGATCTCTGCGCGCAGTGCGGTGACGAGTGCGTCCACCGCTTCAACGCTCTCAATGAGTCCCGCCTGTTCTTCCATCGAAGGCACGGGAATCTCGCGGGCGATGTAGTCCTTTACCGACAGGTTTGTGATGCCGGTGGTGCGGCGGGAGTAGTTGCGGGTCAGTCCAGATGCCCAGTCGTGTCGGAGCCGCCAGAACACGTACCTGGGGAGAGCCTTCTCCGGGTTTACTCTCATCAACCGCTGGAAGTCTGTGGGCACGCACGGCTCAAGTTCGGGGCCTGCGATAGCGACTCGCCCGACGGGCTGTTGTGGCGAACCGCCGGAACGTTCGAGGATGATGTCTTGTTCTCGCACCGTCCGTGTGTCCGCCTGCTTGATCGTGAACGACCGGACCGGCGAGCCGTCTGTAACGAACTCTGAAGTGCCCGGCGCGTAGATGCGAGGTCCAAGCGCAAGCCGATCCACTTCGTTCTTCCCGGCGGGCTGTCCCCAGACTCCTCCGACTACGTGGGAGCACAGGTCCACGATCCGGTGACGTGTCCCCTCGGCCGACGTGAAGTGTTCCGAGAGCACAATATTGAGGAGTCTCTCAGCAGTCCTCATCTCGGCCACGAGAGTGGTGATTTTGTCGTCGACCGCGCCGATTACCTCGACGATTCGCTCCTGCACTGCGAACGGCGGGATGAAGATCGGAGCCTCTTTGAAGACTGGCATGGTCGTACGACGGCGTCGAGCGATGGAGCCGATCGCACGACTGTCGAAGTACGGATTGAGCACCCCGCTCTCGAGAAGGCATTGTCACGTTAACTGAGAGAGTCTGCAGGGCATCGGATTCGGGTGCGGCATTGTCCGAGTCGGATGTTGCTGTGAGTGGTTCAGGCGGCGACCGCGGTGTCGGTGATCTCACGCCAGATGGTGAACCGGGCGACCATCACCTGCCGGTACTCACCCGCCGACAATCGGTGTCGGTGTGGCCGGAAGTGTGGTGAGATCGACGAGAACGCCGACAGAAATCGCTGCGCGTGCCTCATCGATTTGAAGCGCTTCATCGCCCGCTCGCGCTGCCGGGTCGGCTGATGCGAGTTCTCGGCTCGATTGTTCAGGTACTTGGATCGTCGATGCTCGACGGAGCCGAGCAGGTCGCGATGCGCGACGGTGTAACTGGACAGCTTGTCGGTGACCAGCACCCGCGGCACGTATCGCACGCCCTTGAGCAGCTTACGAAAGAATCGCTTGGCAGCCTTGGCATTGCGGCGGGACTGCACCAGCACGTCGAGCACGTTGCCGTGCTGGTCGACCGCCCGCCACAAGTAGCGTTGTTCGCCATCGATCCGCACAAAGACCTCGTCGAGGTGCCACTTATCGCCCGGTCGTGCCCGGCGGTACCGCAGCTGGCTCGCCCAGTCCTGCCCGAACTTCGCGCACCAGCGCCGGATCGTCTCGTAAGACACCACGACACCGCGTTCGAGCATCATCTCCTCCACATCGCGGAAGCTGAGGCTGAAGCGGAAGTACAACCACACGCAGCGCTGGATGATGTCGACCGGGAAGCGGTGACGCTTGTACGACGGCGCTGCGGTGTTCACCAAACCGATCCTGCCAGCCGGACCCCACTACCGTTAACGTGACAATGCCGTGCTCGACCACCACTACGCGGCCTCGGCAGCCGCACACGGCGTCACCCCGGTGGCGGGCGGAGTAGTCGTTGCCACCGGTGGTGGTGATTTTCTTGACTTCGAACGCGGCCGGGGATCGGGGCGGTTCCGGCCGGTGCCCTCTACCGCGGCACCTTCCATCGGCGATGTCAGCAGGCTGCCCGCCCGCTCGCCCCGCTCGAGAACATTCGCGTTCTGTCCGGGCTGCACGGTTGCTCGACTGCGCCGTACGAGATGCGGTTGGGAACCGGGTTCGGTCACACCGTCTACGAGCCGGCCGCCTGGCCTGTTCGGTGACGGGCGTCGATGGTGTGGGCGAGGGCTACCAGTCCGTCGGTGTAGATGCCGTTGAAGAGGGTGACGACTTCGTCGTCGGAGACGTCGACGGGGGTGAATTCGCCGGACCATTCCACTCGGGAGGTGCCGTCGGTGTTCGGGTGGACGGCGAGGGTCGATCGGTAGCCGGTGACGGGGAACGGTGCCTCGATGATCGAGTAGCTGTAGGACCGTTGGGCGTTGTCGAAGGCCTCGAGGCGTTCGATGACGGTGCCGCCGTCCTCGGTGGTCAGGGTGCGGACGCGGGCGCCCTCGCTGAGGTTGCTGAACGGGATGAACGGCAGCCAGTCCGGTAGGGAGTCGAATCCGCCGATCAGGTCCCAGACCTGATCGGCGGGTGCTGGCAGGTCGATGCATGCGGATGTGCGGGCCATGATGAATCCTTCGTATCGCTCGGTGGGATGTTGGTCGTGGGGGTCAGGACGCCGGGGTCGGTGCGTCAGTGGCGATGAGACCCTGTTCGCGAAGATCGGACCAAAACTCCTGCGGCACAGGATCGGTGGTGGCGGCGATGTCTTCGGCGATGCGGCTGGGTTTAGTTGCGCCGGGAATGACGGCGGCCACGGCGGGGTGCGCGAGGGAGAACTGCAGGGCCGCGGACTTGATGCTTGTGCCGTACTGGTCGGCGAGTTTCTTGATGCGGGTGACCTTTTCGACGATCTCCGTGGGGGCCTCCTGGTACTCGAAGTGGGTGCCGCCGGCGAGGATCCCGGAACTGTAGGGGCCGCCGACGACGATGTCGGCGCCCTGCGCCGCGGCAGCGGGCAGCAGGCGCTGCAGGGCCCGGTCGTGATCGAGGAGGGTGTAGCGGCCGGCGAGCAGGAACCCGTCCGGCTGTGGCTCGTCGAGGTCGAGGGTGATCTCGAGCGGCTCGACCCGATTGACACCCAGACCCCAGGCCTTGATGACGCCCTCCTCACGGAGGCGGGTCAATACCCGGAAGGCCCCGGTGCGGGCGCTGTCGTACATCTGTAACCACTCGTCGCCGTAGAAGTCCTGGGCGACGTCGTGGACCCACACGATGTCGAGGCGATCGGTCTTCAACCGCTCGAGGCTGTTCTCGATCGAGCGCATCGTCGCATCGGCCGTGTAGTCGTTGATCATCTTGTTGGGGCGGCCGTGCTCGAACAGGTTGCCCTTCTCGCCGAGCTGACGAGCGGACGGGTCCTCGACCTCGTCCGAGATTGCCACCGTGGAACCACAGGCCTTGCTGCTGGGTCGGTTTCCACATATTGCGCTGCTCGCCCTCCCACGGTCCGGGGTCCTTGGTGGTGTCGGAGCCGAGGCCCCAGCACTTTCCGACCTTGTCAGCGGCGGTTTCGTCGAGTAGGGCCCGGACTTGGGGATCGTTTGTCATGGTGAACCTTCACTTCACATCGTGTAAGTTGATAGCTGCGGGAAAAAACCTGTCGGCGAAGATTCTCGACTCGGGTACGCCTTTTGCCTCCAGCAGGCCCGTGACGGTGTCGCACATTCCGGGTGCACCACAGATGTAGGCATCGAGATGCGATCCGCTGGCAATGTCGCGCGCCATGTTTTCGACAACTCTTCCGGATCGGTAAAGATCCGAATCCGACGGAGTCTCTTCCTGCGAAATGCAGAAATAGCATTCGAACCAGTCGCGATCTCTGCTCAGCGCCGTCAACTCGTCCACATAGCCAAGTTCAATCATCGATCGTGCGCCGTAGTAGAGGGTGATCTTCGGCCGAGCATCCCCCTCGCCGAGATCGCGAAGTATCGATAGCAACGGAGCGATGCCCGAACCGGTAGCAGCCATGACAACTTCACGACCGTCACCCTTGTAGGACATCGTCCCGAACGGCCCTTGCAATTCAACCTTGTCGCCGGGGGTCAAGTTCTTCAACAATGTGCCGAAGAAGCCCCTTTCGACAACCTTGATGCAAAATTCTAGTTTGCTCCCGGCGGCAGGGGACGACGCAATGGAGTAGCATCTGCGGACTTGTTCCCCACTCGCGTGATCGTCGAGTATGAATTCGCAAAACTGTCCGGATCGGAAACTCAGTGGCTCGTCTAGTTCTACGACGAGCCGAGTCATGTGCCCACCAGCCACTGCCTCGATCTCGTTCACGACCGCACAACGCCGCTCCGGTTTTATCAGCTCCGGAAGGGGCTGTGTGATATCGCTTTCGATCTCGATCACAACATCACTCGTCGGGTATGCACAGCACAGCAGGATAGCGTCATTCTCACGATCGTCATGTGAGATGGCATCCGCAGACGCTTTCGAGTTGTCGACGTCGCCCTCGATCAGCCAATGCTTGCAGGTCGAGCAGTTGCCGTGACGACACCCGTATTTCAGGTTCACGCCGGCATAGAGGGCGGCGGTCAGGATGTCCTGATCTGGTTCCACCGTAATCTCTACATCGTCGGGAAGGAATCTTGTGCGGTACAAAGTGTTACTCCTATAGTTCACGGAATCATCGGGGCGCCGATGATTCCGAAAGCGCCGGGCAGGCGAATCGCGGATATTCTGGCCTGCGCAGTTGCGACTACCGCTAAGCGTTCCTGCGCGATGGCCGCCTCAGGGACGAATCCGCGTGGGTCGTATCCTCCGCTAGACTGTGCCAGCCAAACGTGTGGTGCGAACGATTCGGATTCGCGGTTCGCCTGCCGTCCTTGAGTCAGACTGTGTTCGGCAATTCGGCGCTTGCAGTCACGACAAACTCATTGTCGTCGACTTCCGTACGACCAAAATACGCTGACATGCTTACCATGAACCCGCCAAGTGACAGCTCGCGTCCGAGAAATTCCGACACCTCGCCGAAGGGCACACGTATTTCGGACTCCGATTCCAGGAGGTAGTACGTGCCGCGATCCTGAATGGTGACGTGGGGAACATCGGACGCCATGTATTCAATGGTGGCGGTCGTCTCCTCGCTCTTCGCCAGTGCGAGACCGACGGATTTGTGCGGAGTAGCTTCGCTAGAAAAGTTGTTTCTCATTGCTACTGCTCCAACCGCTCGAGATTCAATCCGTACTGCGACAGCAGCGCAGAGGTCTTCTCGTATGCACGACATACGATGTCGTCTGCTGCCTCGTCGTCTGGTGACCGGATTAGGTCGTATACCACTGAGAAACCTGCCAGTGCATCCATCACCATCGGTTCCCAGTGGTCGATTAATTCCTGGATGACACCGCGGTTCTGTTCGGCCGGGACCGGCAAGCCTGAGCGCGACTTCTCACCGGTGAGCATTGACAGAAGTTCGAGCGTCGAATCCAGAGCGCGTGCCCTGTCTTGCTCCGACATGGTCTCGATGACGGCCGTCGCGACGTCACCGTGCCGTGCCGCCTGACTCTGGAACAAGGCCCGGCTGATGAAGTTTGTCAGCAGGGGGTCGATGAGTAGGTGAGTAACAAGGACGACTTCACACCAATCGTCGACGGTGCACAGTTTCTCGATCAGCTTCCGAGCGCCCTGGCACTTCTCATCGTTGAGCCAGGTCTTCTTTCCGATCCCCTCGCTGTATCCGGTGAGATGGTCTGACAGTTCCAGGCTGAACAGTGCGATGTCCTGCTGGTGTGCCAGCCGATCGGCGCAACTGAACGTCGCCGTCATCGTCAGGGTATCGGACAGCGCTTCTCGCCCGACAAAGGCGTAGGCCTTGAAGAGTCCCCATTCGAAGCAGGCGAACGCCTCGTAGTACTGCGCGATGAGACCCAGCCAGGCTTCTGAGATGTTGTCGAGGGATCCGTTTTGCTTGACGGTCTCGACTGCCGCCTCTATTGCCCTCTCGTGCTGGGCCTTGTTCTTCGTGTACGGACGCTGCCATGCACTACTTGGGTCGCGAAATTCGAACCAGTCGGGATGCACCAGTCTGGTGCTCGACGAGTCATAGGTTCCCTCGCCATTCGGGCGGAGATAGTACCAGCCGCCGGTCTCGTACTGGTTCATATCTGGCTGAACCGCACAGATTACGGCCTCATACTCGCTGATCCGTCGTCGTCGCGGTTTCAGGTAGGTGAGATCTCTCGGCGAGGCAAATCCCGGCGCCTCCGGGATCTCCTGTTCAATAGCGATCATTCTTGGATGCCTTTACTCGAAGCTTACGGGTGGGAATCGCTCTATACCGATACCGGATCGAGCCCGGGGACGAAGATGGGCCGCAGGTCCTCGGCCGGCACGTCCGGAAGCGGATCGTGGATGACGAATCCGTTCCGTCGGATGTCATCGATCGTCCATAGCCACCGTTCGTCGGTCAGAAGGTGGGGCTGACCTATGAGGGTTTTGCCGTCCGAACGCAGCAGGCCATTACGCTCGATGTACTCGGCTAGCGAGAGTCCGTCGTTGATCTCGAACCACGTCTCACCCTGGTACCGATGCGGTTCGTCGATGAAGATACGTTCACACGGACCCGAGCAGATTGCGTGACGCCGCCCGGTCTGGTCCACGAAGTACCGGGGCTCAGTGATATCGATCCGGGGGAACACGCACGGCATCTGGCATACTCGGCAGATGTTGGGCATCTGTTCGAACTGGTCGAGCGGCAGGTACGCGTTCTTCGGATCACCCATCTCGCGGAAGTCGCGCCAGAACTGGCCGAAGTGCTCTTCCCAGTTGGGATCGCTGTTCGCCAAGAACTCGACGTCGGCGTCATCCATGAAGTCGCTGCGCCACGGGTGGACCGGCCACAATGCCGCCGAGAGCATTCCTGCGGTGTGCCCGGCGCCGCTTTCCACGTCATGTTTGACGTTTGTAGCGCAGCTCGGGACCTCAAGTCCGAATGGAGCAAGCTTTTCGACGTAGTTCCCGACGAAGTCCTCCCACACCCACTGCTGCCAGTAGTGCTGGTAGGGCTTCAGACGCACCTTGCCGTAGTAGTCGTAGAAGATTCCGAGGAAGTTGTCGAAGAACTGGTGCATTCGCCAGAAAGCCTTGTCGAAGTCGTCCTGTGCCATCTCGATGTTGTCCGGGTTCGACAGTGCCGCCGACAGCGTCGTGTAGCCGTTGGCGATGTGGCGTGATTCGTCGGACTGGATGGATAGGAAGATCGATGGGGTCGTCTGGTCGCCGTTCGCGGCGGCTAGTTCGGTCGCCGCAACGAAAAGGGAGTTGGTGTATGCGGATTCGCCCACAAGTAGATGAATGGCGTTGGTGATCGGGTCGCCGTTGGTGAATGTCTCGAAGGTCGCGCGTCCTGCACGCCCGAATGGATTCTGTGATCGGATCCTGAATCCGTGGTTGAAGCCAGCCGGGTCAGGCGCGTTCTTCGCGAAGTAGCGCTGGAGATATGCCTGCTGATTCGTATGGCGCACTTCGTCGATCATTTGCGCAAAGTAGCCCTGGCGCAGTTCAGGATTTTCGAAGGTATCCACCAGCATTGAGCACAGCTTTACGCCGGAGTATTCGGCATAGGGCGCGATGGACATCAGCGGCTTCATGACCTCCATGAACCGCGGTTGGGCTTGTGCGCTGTTGTTCAGGCGCGACAGCAACCCCTCGAACGATCCGTAGGCCCGATCGTCCTTCTCCTCCTCCATCTTCACGTAATCGCTGATGAGCGTACGGAACGGGTCCTTCGTCTTGGGTGGGATCTTGTATTTTGTTCCGTACTTGGCGTCCTTCGGGAAATAGTTCGGCTCCCAATCGAACGATTTGATCTTTTCATGCCGGTCGGTCAGGTTCAGTGCCATTCCGGTCGTTCCTTTCGTTGGGGCTATGTCGTGGGCTGTAATGTAAAGGGGAATTAGTTGACTCGATGGAGGTCAGCGACGAGGCCGCGGAATCTGTGCCTCTCCAAGCGTGCTAAATCGTGCAGTAATTGTTGCGTCGAGTGGATATGTGACAGGCGGGGTCAATGGGCCGATCAGGGCCACCCAACCGCCGT
This sequence comes from Rhodococcus artemisiae, assembly GCF_036327795.1. Lineage (NCBI taxonomy): Bacteria > Bacillati > Actinomycetota > Actinomycetes > Mycobacteriales > Nocardiaceae > Rhodococcus > Rhodococcus artemisiae. Next base: position 15,928 of record NZ_JAUTXY010000019.1, on the reverse strand, counting down.
CGAGCGACTGATTTCGTCTGGCGAAGATGTTTGCAGCGCTCACCAGGATCTCGGCCGGATGACTACCCAGCGATCCACCGACGCCGCGGGACAATGTTTCCCCGTTCCCCTCGATCTTGACCGCTTCCGTCATCAGGTCAATGCCGTTGGGTGGGAGACCCTGGACGCCAAGCTGCACGTTGGTGATCGAAAGGTTTGCCGCGATTTCGTCGTCAACACCGGTGCTCGGTTCGAGCTCACGCACGACAACCGCGCCGTGCACGGTCCGTATCGCAGACATCGCCTGTGTGGGGGTGGTCTCGTGCCCGACCAAGGTGTGTTCGAGGACCACTGCAAGGTAGCCCTGCACCGTGGTGCCGATCAGCTGTGCCGTACTCGGAGGCACCGTGGCCCCGGGTATGATCATCGAGCTCATTACCCAGCCAGTTGCGACTTCCTCCCCTCCCACACCGGCTCTCGCTTCTGCCACTACACCCACGATGTGATCGCCGGCCTCGATCAGGTTGCAGATCGCTTCGTCCTGCACTCCGTAGGCGTGCGCTGAAACGCTCGAGTAGGGATGACTACGACCGCCATTTTCCCGGCTCGCCATCGCGGAAGCATCGAGTAGACTCACGTTCAATCCGTTCGCATCTTTCGGCATAATATTGCTCGAATTTCTCTCAGGGACCGGCGAAGAAGGCTGAGACGGCGCCGAACCAGGAGAAGGACGCTTCGACGTAATCTCCGGGAACCGCATTTGCTGCGCCTGTAAACGGGCCGATCACGTTATACGGCGTTAGTTCTTCGCGCAGCAAAACCTCTCTCATAGTGATCAGAGTTTCCGTGGCGTTGCAATGGATCTCGGCCGAGGGTCCGCAGTCTACGACGGCGCCGTTCAAGCGAAGGACGCAACCAATAAGTTCCGCATCGACGGCGCGACTCGGCGCTAACGGCTCTCCCACGATTAGGTTTACTGATACACCGCCGACCTCCTGACAGCGCAATGCGGGTGAGATGGAAACTATTTCGCTGTCCGTAAAGGTCAACCGCTTCCATACGTCGGATGGACTGAAAGGGAGGCGGGCTTCCACCAATAGCGCTGGTGCCACTTCGAACACCGAGAGCTCACTGACAGCTTGGCAAATTCCTGTCGAAGTGATCTTCGACTGTTCACGATGAACCCCACCATTCCATCCCACCGATACACGGCGGTCCTGTGGTTTTAGTGCGGCGCCCATTTGTCTACTCCGAATCCAACAGCTCTATGCGCTCTGTGATGCAGACAAGTTTATGACCCAGCCCACACACGTCCGAGACATTTTGCGCACTGTTTTGGACAGATAACGAAGGTGGAGACTGCGGACGCAGTGAGTTAGTATCTGCTTGGCGCACAGCAGGACTCGGCGACCTTCCCGCGAATCCTCTCAACACAGACCGCCGTGCGCCTATAAAGTCGCCAGTGCGCACGGAGCGCAAACGGGTGTCGACGTCGCGGAGTTCGGCTGGTATTGGCCACCAACGCTTTTCAGTAACCGAAGGGGAATTGCCTTGACGAGTGCATCGTACGGTGCGCAGATCGCTCGCTCCGCTGCCGGGCGCGTAGGTGTTGTGTGTGAGTCGCAAGAAAATGAGCGCCGCGTCGCTCTGGTACCAAAGATCGTGGCGTTGCTGACTTAGCAAGGCGTCGACGTGGTGGTCGAGTCGGGTGCCGGGTTGGGCGCGCTGATCCCGGACGAGTTGTACACCGAGGTGGGGGCGAAGATCGCCGATCCGTGGTCGGCGGACGTGGTCGTGAAGGTCGCGCCGCCGTCGGACGAGGAAGTGGGCCGGTTGCATGCCGGGCAGACTCTGATCGGGTTCCTTGCCCCCCGCAACCAGGACAATCAGGTCGGTGCGCTGAAGGCGGCCGGGGTGCAGGCGTTCGCGGTGGAGGCGATCCCGCGGATCTCCCGCGCCCAGGTGATGGACGCGCTGTCGTCGCAGGCGAACGTGTCCGGATACAAGTCGGTGCTGCTCGCGGCGTCGGAGTCGACCCGGTTCTTCCCGATGCTCACCACCGCCGCCGGCACCGTCAAGCCGGCGACGGTGCTGGTGCTCGGTGTCGGTGTCGCCGGCCTGCAGGCGTTGGCGACGGCGAAGCGTCTCGGTGGCCGGGCCACCGGTTACGACGTGCGCCCGGAGGTCGCCGACCAGGTCCGCTCGGTCGGTGCGCAGTGGCTCGATCTGGGGATCGACGCCGCCGGTGAGGGCGGCTACGCCCGCGACCTGACTTGCACAGGTCGATGGGCATTTCCGGCTTCGGCTGGCGTTTGTGCTGGTAGTGGATTCGCGGGTCGGGGATATGGGGCACTAATCGGTCGGTAGGATCGCCGGTTGTGGCTGCCTATATCCGCAAGGTTCGGACCGCGTCGGGGGCGACGGCGGTGCAGATCGCCGCGAAGGACGGGGGCCGCCACAAGATCCTTGAGCACCTCGGTTCCGCCCACACCGAGGGCGAGTTGGCGGCACTGTTGCAGGCGGCCCGGGAAAAGCTGCAGGCCGGCCAGCAGGAACTCGACCTCGACCTCGGCGGTGGTGGGGAACGCGGATCGGTGATCGCGACGAAACGGTCCCGCTGGCTGATCGAGGCGATCGAGACCGGATGGCGACGCCTGGGTCTCGATGCTGTCGACGACGACGCGTTCTTCCAGCTGGTCCTCGGTCGGCTCGTCGAGCCGACATCGATGAGCGACACCAGCCGGGTCGTCGCCGAGATCGGACTGACCCCGGCCCACCGCAACACCTACGCCAACGCATTGAAGCGTTGCGCCACAAGCGATTACCGAGACCGGGTCGCGAAGAAATGTTTCGAGCATGCCGCCGCGACCGGCGGATTGAGCTTGGTGCTCTACGACGTCACCACGCTGTACTTCGAGGCAGAGAAGGAAGACGACCTGCGCAAGGTCGGATATTCGAAGGAACGCAGGGTGGATCCGCAGATCGTGGTAGGCCTGCTCGTCGACCGTACCGGGTTCCCCCTCGAGATCGGCTGCTTCGAAGGGAACAAGGCAGAAACCCATACCATCGTCCCGATCGTCCGGCAGTTCCAGGCCCGCCACGACATCGAGGGCGTCGAGATGGTTGTCGCCGCCGACGCAGGCATGCTCTCCGCCGGCAATCTCAAGGACCTCGACGAGGCCGGACTCAAGTTCATCGTCGGGTCCCGCGTCACCAAAGCCCCCGCCGATCTCGCAAACCATTTCCATTGGAACGGAAATAGTTTCGCTGACGGACAGATAATCGATACGGTCACTCCCCGGCACGCGAAGAGCACCGTCAACAACGTCAACAAGCGCACCGAACCGGTCTGGGGCGCGGCCGGACATCCGAAGTCCTGGCGGGCGGTCTGGCAGTACTCGAAACGACGGGCGGTCCGCGACAATCAGACACTCAACGCCCAGGAGGCCCGGGCCAGGGAGGTCGTCGACGGCGGCACAGCTCCGAAGTCGACGCGGTTCGTCAAGACCACCGCGGGCGGCCGCACCCTCGACACCGCATCTCTCGATCGGGCCCGATCATTGGTCGGGTTGAAGGGTTATGACGATGTCGGGGTTATGCCGACCCGGTCCGCATCGTTGCTGGTGGCGGCCTCGTCGCCGGTGGATTGTTCGGCATAGTCACCGACTGTCGAGTCAGGCGTGATGCTGGTCTTCCCTGGTGACGAAGGGAAGGAAACCCAGTCATGTCCACCACCAATGACCACGCCCGCTGGATCACGATCGACAACGCGATCGAGGACTTCGACCGATACCTGATCACGGACAAGAATGCATCCGCGATGACCCGTCAGTGCTACCTCCGGCACGCTCGGGCATTTCTCGACACCGTCACGCCGGCGTCGGGCACGCTCGACCTCGACGCAGTGTCGGGTCCGCAGGTCCGGTCCTATGTCACGGATCTGAGCGGGCGATACGCCCCACAATCGTGCAAACTCAAAGCCACTGTGCTGCGCTGCTTTCTGCGGTTCGCGTGGATGTCCGGGCGGATGAGCTCGGATCTGGCGGGTGCGGTCGGTACGGTGATCACTCATCGGTCCGGCAAGATCCCGAAGGCGCTGCACCCGGACGAACTGGCACGCTTGTTGGCGACGCCGGATCGGCGGACGCTGGGCGGAGCCCGCGACTACGCGCTGCTGATCCTGATGTCCCGACTCGGGTTACGTGCCGGCGAAGCCGGCGGACTACGTCTCGACGACATCGACTGGGCACACGCCCACCTGAGAGTGCGGGTCAAAGGCGGCAACGTCCTCGTGTTGCCCCTCCCCGGTGATGTCGGTTCTGCTTTGGTGGAGTACCTGCATCGACGTCCCAGTCCGACACCTCTCCGTGAAGTGTTCCTCACGAACTACGGCACTCCGGTGCCGATGACCCGCGGCGCGGTCACTGCCGCGGTCGCCCGCAACGCCCGCACGGCAGGACTGGGAACGATCTACGCACATCGGTTGCGGCACAGCGCCGCTCGGGCCGTTCTGGCCAGTGGTGGCACGTTCGAGGAGGTCGGTGAGCTGCTCGGTCACGCCACCCGGCAGGTCACCATGGCGTACTCGTCGTTCGACCTCACGTCGATGCGTCCCCTGGCCCGCCCGTGGCCGGTCAGGGGGCAGTGATGCGCGACTGGGCTGCTCTCATCGACGAGTACCTCGCCTTCCGCATCGCACGAGGATTCCAACCGAGCCGCAAGATAGAACGATTGCTCCCGCAGTTCGTGGCCTCGCTGCCTCACAGTCGCGACGACAGTCTGCTGTTCAGCAACTCCGACGCGCTGACCTGGACGAACGCCCCTGATCAGGCGGCACCGTCCTGGGTCTCGGCCCGCTTGTCGATCGTGCGGGGCTTCGCGCTCTATCTCGCCGGATCCGGCCTACCCGTCGTCGTGCCGGCCTGTCGGCAGGCACCGACCTCGTCTCGTCGAGCCACCCCGTATCTGTATTCGACCTCGCAAATCGTCGACCTCATGGATGCTGCCGACGTGGTGTTCACGCCCTTGCGTGCCGCGACCATGCGCACGCTCATCGGGCTGCTCTTCGTCACCGGAATGCGCATCGGTGAGACGCTGCAGCTGAATGTCGGTGATCTCGATACCGAACAGAACACCCTGATGATCCGGCACGCGAAGTTGGGTCGCGAACGCATCGTCTGCCTCGAACCCAGCACCACCGAGATGCTCCGGGTCTACCTCGACGGCCCGCCACGGCACGGTCTGGGCACCGGCGCCGATCGGCCGCTGTTCGTCACCGGCAGAGGCACCGCGGTGTCCTACTCCGAGGTCTGCGGCGGTTTCCATCAGATGGTGCGTCGTGTCGGACTGGTCCGTCGTGTCGGCGCCCGCCCCCGCTTGCACGATCTGCGCCACAGTTTTGCTACGTGGACGATGATCGATGCCTACCACAGCGGACGCGATCCCGGGCACACGTTCTCCGTATTGTCCTTCTGGCTAGGGCATTCCAATCCGGTCGACACCTATTGGTACCTGCAGGCCGCACCGGAAGTCGCGGCGATCGCCGCCGGGCGCCTCGACCGTGACCAGGAGGGGTGATGAACCACCGTCTCGCCCCGATCCTCCAGCGGTACTTCACCAGCTACGCGCCCACCCAGCGGGCGTTGAGCCCGGCCACGATCCGGACCTACCGTGACAGTTGGGCGCTGCTGCTCACGTTCGTCGCCGAACGCGCGCAGTTGCCGCCCTACGCACTCGAACTGGCACATATTGACCACCGTTGCGTCACCGAGTTCCTCGACTACCTCGAGAACGATCGCGGCAACAGCATCGCCACCCGGAACCTGCGGTTGGCTGCGATCAAGGCGGTGCTGACCTTCGAGTGCGCGATCATGCCCGAGTTTCTCGACACCATCGCGGCAGTTCAGGCGATCCCCGTCAAGAAATACCCGCGACCGCAGTTAAGTTATCTCACCGCCACCCAGGTGCAGGCCCTGCTCGACGCGATCGACACCACAACCTGGACCGGGCGACGGGATCAGGCCATGTTCACGCTCGCCGCCCACACCGGCCTGCGTGTCAGCGAGTTGATCTCCTTGACCGTCGACAGTGTTCATCTCGGCACCGCCGCGCATGTTGCCTGCACCGGGAAGGGCCGCAAACGCCGCACCACACCGCTGACAGCCGGCACCGCTATGCTTCTGAAAGCCTATCTGCGCGAACGTCACACACATCCGGGTCACGCGTTGTTCCCCAACCCGCGGGGCGAACCGTTGTCCGCCGATGCGATCGCGCAACGGCTACGCACCCACCTGCACCGCGCAGCACCGGCTTGTCCGGAACTGGCGGAGACCCGCATTACCGTCCACACCCTCCGGCACACCGCGGCGATGCGGTTCCTCGCCGCCGGCATCGACACCGCGGTCATCGCGCTCTGGCTCGGCCACGAATCCACCGCGACCACCGCCATCTATCTTCACGCCGACATGGACATCAAACGACGCGCTCTCGAACGGACACGTCCACCGGACGTCGTGGCAGGTGACTACACACCGCCGGACTCGCTCCTGGCTTGGCTGCAAGGCTTGTGATTATGCCGAACAATCCACCGACGACGAGGCCGCCACCAGCAACGATGCGGACCGGGTCGGCATAACCCCGACATCGTCATAACCCTTCTTAGGCCGAACTCGGCCTAACAAGGGCTACGTCACCAACATCCCCGCCACACTGATGGACCCGGGCGAGGTGATCGGCAAGTATCACGACCTTTGGCATGTCGAGCAGTCGTTCCGCATGTCGAAAACCGACCTACGGGCGCGGCCGATGTTCCACCACACCCGCGACGCGATCGAAGCCCACCTCACGGTCGTGTTCACCGCGCTCGCGGTCGCCCGCTACCTGCAGGCCGAGACCGGGGTCTCGATCGGGCGCATCGTGAAAACCCTGCGCCCGCTACAAGAAATCAGCCTGACCATCGCCGGCCACCCCCACACCGCCGCGACCCGCTCACCGTCGAAGCCGCAGCCATCCTCACCTCGCTGGAACTACCGACACGTTGACCGGGGTACTAAAACTGTGCAAGTCAGGTGAGGGCGGCTACGCCCGCGAGCTGACCGAGGCGGAGCAGGCGCAGCAGCAGCAGGCGCTCGAGGACGCGATCAAGGGCTTCGACGTGGTCATTACCACCGCGCTGGTGCCGGGCCGTCCGGCACCGCGGTTGGTGACCGCGGCCGCGGTGGAGGGCATGAAACCGGGCAGCGTCGTGGTGGATCTGGCCGGGGAGACTGGCGGCAACTGCGAGCTCACCGAACCCGGTCAGACGGTGGTCAAGCACGGGGTGACGATCTGCTCGCCGCTGAACCTGCCCGCGTCGATGCCCGAGCACGCCTCGGAGCTGTATTCGAAGAACATCTCCGCGCTGCTCGAGTTGATGCTCGTCGACGGGAAGCTGGCCCCCGATTTCTCGGACGAGGTCCTCGCCGCGTCCTGCGTCACCCGTGAAACCAAGGAACCCTCATGATCACAACGCTTTTCAGAATGCTCGCCACGCCGCTCGTCGGGTTCCTCGACCACGTGATGGTGCCCCGGCGGATGTATGAGTTCTTCGAGTACATCGACGAATACGGTGACGACCTCGATGCCACCGGCAACCGGGAGGTGCCCTAGATGTATACCGAATTGTTGGCGAACATCGCGATCCTGGTGTTGTCCGGGTTCGTGGGGTTCGCGGTGATCTCGAAGGTCCCGAACACGTTGCATACCCCGCTGATGTCGGGCACCAACGCCATCCACGGCATCGTCGTGCTCGGTGCGCTGGTGGTGTTGGGCAAGGTCGAGAACCCGCCGTGGGGGCTGCAGGTGCTCCTGTTCGTGGCCCTGGTGTTCGGAACGATCAATGTGGTCGGTGGTTTCGTGGTCACCGACCGGATGTTGGCGATGTTCAAGTCCAAGCCCACCCCCACCGCTGTTGCTGCTGAGAAGGGTGGGGACCGGTAATGGAATACCTCGTCAACGTGCTGTACATCGTGGCGTTCTCGATGTTCATCTACGGTCTGATGGGTCTGACCGGCCCGAAGACCGCGGTCCGCGGCAACCAGATCGCCGCCGCCGGCATGGTCGTCGCCGTCGTCGCGACGTTGATCGCGATCCGGGACACCTCCAACTGGGTGCTGATCGTCACCGGCCTGGTCATCGGTGTGGTCCTCGGGGTGCCGCCGGCGTTGCGGACGAAGATGACCGCGATGCCGCAGCTGGTGGCGTTGTTCAACGGTGTCGGTGGCGGCACCGTCGCCCTGATCGCCTACGCGGAGTTCCTGGACTCGGACGGGTTCACCGCCTTCGCCCATGGTGAGTCGCCGACGGTGCACATCGTCATCGCGTCGCTGTTCGCGGCGATCATCGGGTCGATCTCGTTCTGGGGTTCGGTGATCGCGTTCCTGAAGTTGCAGGAAACGTTGCCCGGCCGCCCGATCGGCATCGGGAAACTGCAGCAGCCGCTCAATGCGGTGCTGCTGATCGGGGCCGTCGCGTTGGCGGTGGCCATCGGGGTCAAGGCCATCGACCCGGCCGGCCCCACCAGCCAGTGGTGGATCGTGGGTGTGCTGGTGCTGGCGGCGGTGCTCGGGTTGATGGTGGTGCTGCCGATCGGCGGTGCCGACATGCCCGTCGTGATCTCGCTGCTCAACGCTTTGACCGGGCTGTCCGCGGCGGCCGCCGGTCTGGCTTTGAATAATCAGGCGATGATCGTGGCCGGGATGATCGTCGGTGCGTCGGGTTCGATCCTGACCAACCTGATGGCGAAGGCGATGAACCGGTCCATTCCGGCGATCGTGGCCGGCGGGTTCGGCGGCGGTGGCGGTGCGGCCGCGGTCGGCGAGGGCACCGTGAAGACGGCGAAGTCCACCTCGGCGGCGGATGCGGCGATCCAGATGGCGTACGCGAATCAGGTGATCGTGGTTCCCGGGTACGGGTTGGCGGTGGCGCAGGCCCAGCATGCGGTCAAGGACATGGCGAAGATGCTCGAGTCGAAGGGGGTGGAGGTCAAGTACGCCATCCACCCGGTCGCGGGCCGGATGCCCGGGCACATGAACGTGCTCCTCGCGGAGGCGGACGTCGAGTACGACGCGATGAAGGAAATGGACGACATCAACGACGAGTTCGCCCGCACCGATGTCACCCTGGTGATCGGTGCGAACGATGTCACCAACCCGGCGGCCCGCAACGATCCGTCGTCGCCGATCCACGGGATGCCCATTTTGAATGTGGATCAGTCGAAGTCGGTGATCGTGCTGAAGCGGTCGATGAATTCCGGGTTCGCCGGCATCGACAACCCGTTGTTCTTCGCCGACACCACCTCGATGCTGTTCGGGGATGCGAAGAAGTCGGTCGCCGAGGTCACCGAGGAACTCAAGGCCCTTTGACGTCGGATGACCCAGGTTCGCCCTGCGAACTTGGGTCTCGACGGTCGGCGCAGCCGGCACCTACGGCTGGCCCGAAGGTTGCGAATGATCAGTCGCAACAAACTAGATACCGCGTAGTGTCTCTGAGGGCATTTCGCCGAACTTCTCTCGATACAACGCTGCGAATCTGCCTGGATTCAGAAAACCCCAGTCATGCGCCACTCGCGTCACAGTCATGGATCCACTAGGTGCCCGCAGAAGTTGCTCGCGAGCTCTCGACAACCGGACGTCCCGTAAGTACGTCATCGGCGACATACCCAGACTTCGCTGAAACGACAGCTGCAACGCCCGCACGCTTTGACCTGAAACCTTGGCCAAATCTCGTACCCCAACAGGCTCCGCCGGGTGACTTTCGATGTAGTCGATGGCATGTTGGACAGCCTTCGATCGACCTTCTGATTGGGAGTTGTACAGCTCATCCGAATAGTTATGTCGATGGCCGAACAACAACCCGTCGATGACAAGACATTCCAGTCGCTTCGAGAGGACCGGATGATCCAGGAGTTCAACAGATCGGTCGAGTAGCGTGATCGTACGGAGCCATCGTATTCCGTCAGGCGACCCAACGTTTACTCCCGGTTCGAACTCGATACGTTTGCCAATCGGTCGATTGAGCAGAGTCTCGAGTTCCCTTTCGAGCGCCTTAATAGGGTACTTTACGCAGATCTGCGAGCAACTCTGGTCCCATCGGATTGTTGCAGGTTGACCTGGACCGTAGAAAGCACCGAGAGTCGTTGTTCCACTAACCGATCCGCCTCGATAGATCGTCTCCGCCTGACCAGCGACAGGGATATTTACGTGGTACGCCGTCAATGCACCAGGCGGAATCTCCAGGCAAACTGTTTGCCCGTACGTGAGGTACCCGACAGTGACATCCCCCAACTCGATCGTGTTTAAACGAGAATCAACCCGGAGAAGGCCAGGGGCCACTTCCAGTCTGTGCGGTGCATATACGCGAGAAACGGCATCTTGTATCTCGTCGGGGTCTTCGCTCGCGAGAGTAGTTCCATCTCGAAAGTAGCCGATATTGGACGGTCGGGACGCATCATCAAGAGACTCCGTTGAGGGTGCGTCGCTGCGAGGCTTCAATTCACCTCGATATTTAAGCTCCTCAACCATGCTTGAAACTCCGATGTTTCATCTATCCGCGAAGCGCGCCGCAATTACCTCACCAGGATAATACGCGCGATCGACGAGCACGGATAGGACACTCAACGCAGGATCAGGCCGGATTGCGCAACGCGCGCACGCACACTGCCGCCTATGCGTGGCGGGTTGTGGCGCGCGCTGATCGGGCTGCACAGACAGCCGGCGCACTCACTTCCCGAGTCGGGAGCAGCATCCGCGAGCAGACGCACGAGTGGCGGGAAGGCGGGCTCGACGGCCGTCGCGAACTCGGCGGAGGTGCGCCGAGCGAGGTGCTCTGCCTCCAGCGCCAGCGCGATGGCATGGTCGACGGCGGGTCGCAGGGACTCCCCAACGGCGGTGCGGAGGTCGTGCAACCGGGTCAGAGGGTCCGGCTGGCGGCCAGGCGGCGGTGACTGCTGCACGACGTCGTCGCTCAATCGGGACTGGATGTGGTCATCTTGGCCGTCGTTTGTGCGGGTCATGGCTGGCTCCCCTTCATGCGGAGCGGCGGCAGGACACCGGGAAAAGGCGCCTGCCGCCGCGTGGTGGGTACTCGGGTCAGAACGGTGGTTCGTCGCTGCCGCCGGCGTGGGCGCCGGCAAAGTTGCCGTTCTGTGGGGAGCTGCCCCACGGGTCGTCGGACGGTGCGCCGCCGGAGTTGCCCTTTCCACCACCGAAACCGCCACCGGTGCCACCGGTGCCGCCGCTGCGGTTGGCCTTGGTGACCTTCGCGGAGGCGTACCGCAGCGAGGGACCGATCTCGTCGACCTCGAGTTCGACAACGGTCCGCTTCTCGCCCTCACGGGTCTCGTACGAGCGTTGCTTGAGGCGGCCCTGCACGATCACTCGGGAGCCGCGGGTAAGCGTCTCGGCGACGTTCTCGGCGGCCTCCCGCCAGATGTTGCAGCGCATGAACAGCGCCTCGCCGTCCTTCCATTCGTTCGACTGCCGGTCGAAGTTGCGCGGGGTGGATGCGACAGTGAAGTTCGCGACCGCCGCACCCGCAGGGGTGAATCTCAACTCCGGGTCGGCCGTAAGGTTTCCGATGATCGTGATGACGGTGTCGCCTGCCATGGCGGTGCCTTTCGTTCGGTGGTGCGGTGGTATTGGGGTCGAAAGTGGGTGTGTCAGCTGGCTTTGCGGTTCTCGGGGTCGTTGTTGAAGGCGTGCCCGGCCTGCTCGCGGAAGTCGGTCGGGTTGGCGGCCCACTGGGCGACCTGACGGGTGAAGGCGGTGGCTTCGATCTCGCCGAGCAGGCCCTGGGAGACCCCGAAGGTGGCCTTGAGGATGAATCTCAGCTGGTCGATGTACTCACCCATCCCGCAGGCGTCGGCGAGTTTCTTCCACGCGGTGACCGCGTCCGGGTCCTCACCGGCGGTCAGGGGACGTGGACTCCGCTGCTCCGGTGGGAGGTGCTGCTGTGCAGATGCTGTGCCGCGAACCTGGTCTTGCCGCTGCTGTGCAGTCGGCTGTGAGGTGGTGGCCTCACCTCGACCGGCTGACTGCTGCTCCTGCTGCTGCTGGGGTCGCGTTTCCGCTGCAGGCTGCAGGTCGATCCCGAGGTAATCGGCCATCATCCGTTGCGTTCGCGAGAAGTCCTCCGCAGCAGCCTTTCCGACGAGCAGTGACCATTCCCGGCGTGCGTCGTCGTCGGTGATGTGTTCGACCGCGTACGGGTAGCGGGTGCTGATGATCTGCTGCACCCACTGGCCCGCTTCCTTGTGCGACGCCTCGTTCCGGTTGATCGCACCGACGACGGTCTTCTGGACCTGGTCTGCCAGCCACAACAGCAGCTCGGTCAGCTGCCATACGTGCTCGAGTGATGTCTCCTCGGTCAGTTCCGGTTGCTCGGACTCCTCGACCGCGGTCAGGGCATCCTGGAACAGGTACACCGCCGACTGGTGGGTGGCCCGCAGCTTCGCCGCAAGGTACGAGCCCATGTTCGGGCGACCGTCGCTGTTGACCGATTCCCAGGCTTTCGCCTCCGCGACCAGGCCAGGTCGACCGCGCAAGCCGCTGTTGGCCGCGGGCTGCCCCGAGCGGGCCGGAGCGCCCTTTGTCCCTGCGATCTTCCCGGCGACAGCCTCGGCAATCGCATCGACATCCGCGGAGCCGGACTTCGGTGCGTCAGGGGTGATGCCGCCGGTGCGCTTGCCGTCGGTTACAAGGCAACGCCACCCCTCCGGCGGCAGATCACCGAGCTTGTTGCCGCGCAGTTGAGTCCACTCGCTGATGTCAGAGCGCAGGTCCTTATCCGATGCGATCGCGGTGTCGGTGGGGTCGTCGACAGAACCGGCGACGACGATGACCTTGACGCAGTTCGCCTTGGTTGCCTGGGGCTGCCCCGACAGCGACTCGCCGCTCGCGCCGCGCAACGTGTGGATCGGCATCCGCGGGTCGATCGGCTCGTCACGCTTGTTCTCGACGTGCTTACGGCGTCGGGTCTCAATTGCCACGTACACCGGCGTGCCGGTCTCGTACGCCTTGCGCAGGCGTTCGGCGAGCGCGCCGCCGGGCTCTGCGGAGGCACCGAAGTCGTGCTTCATGCCCTGCGCACCGGTCGAGGCGGCATCGAATTTCACGTACACGGTGTCGAAGTCGCCGTTCGACTTCTCGGCGAACTCCTTGATGGCGATCGATGCGTACTCCTCGACGAACGTCTCCGCGCGGACCGAGATCGCGGTGCCATCCTCCGGGTTACCGATCCGGACCGGGTTGCGGTCGTAAGCAACGAAGCGAGCGACGCCGTTGGCGGGGCGGGACGCGGTGGTGGGCATTGAGCTCTCCTGGTGGCTCGTCGTGAACTGGTGACTGCAACGCTAGAGACGATCACCGACAGTGTTTCAGTCGTTGCATCGCTGGTTCCCTGCATCGGTACCCGGCATTTTGGCGGAGACGTTCTCTACGACGGGCGAGTGTCAGACCGGTGCATGACCAGTCGGCCATCAAGTGGGCTGAGGAAGGGCGTGTGTTCGATGCTCCGATAACTCCAGAACTGCGGAGAAGCGCGCACGTACGGTGCCGCCCATGACCCAGTTCTCCGCGCAGGAACTCCTCGATACCGGGGCTCGTGTGATCTGCCCAGGCTGCAACTGGCTCGTCGCGAACGGTGCGGAATGCCGTAAGTGCGGCCGCAGCCTGAGCACGGCCGCACCAACGTGGCGGTCCTCGTCGCGGACTCCGAATCGCCGGCGTCCCCCCGCGAGTAGGACCACGAGCGCCGACGACCACCGCGGCGACGCTGTCCTCACCGACCTCGCGCTCGGAGGCATGGCCGCGCGAGCCGATCGCACCATCTGGCTTGTCGTACACGGTGACCCGAAATCGCAAGGCTCGATGGTCGCCGTCGCCCCCGGCCGGGAGAAGGCCTCCGACCCGACCATGTACGCCTGGCGCGACAACATCACCGGTGAAGCGCTCCGCGAACTCGGCGTGCAATGGCGCCCGATCGACGGCCCAGCACTGATCGACGTCGCGTTCACGATGCCGTTCCCCCGCAGCTTCGAAGACCAGACCACCCGCATCGCGCCGGCCGCGGAAGGCCAGCTGCCACGGATCCCTGCGATGCAACCGCCGGACCGCGACAAACTGCTCCGCGCCGTGCAGGACGCGCTGTCCCCGAACGACCGAGCCAACAAGGGCGGAAAGGCCACTCAGGCGTTCGACAAGCGGTTCAAGCTCACCGTCGACGACTCCCGATTCGTGTACGGCGCCGAAGCGAAGTCCTACGCCCGACCCGGCCACACCCACGCCTGGGCGCTCGACCGCCCCGGCGCCGTCATCCGCGTCCGCATGATCGACGCCCCCGGAACGCACTTCCCCGAACCGACCCTGCGCGACCCCGGCCCACTACCCGCGCAGATCCAGACCATGCACGAGCAGCTGCTGCGCCGCACCGGTCAGAGTCCGCGATGAGTACCGGAATGGTGCTGTCCGAGCGGATCGTCCTCGGCACGATGCTGCGCGGTGACGACCCGGGGTTCACCACAGACACCCTCGGCCTCCTCACCCCCGCAGCCTTCACCGTCCCCGCCCACCGCACAGTCTTCACCGCGATCGCGCGCACCGCCGACACCGGTGCCGTGGACCTCTCGACGGTCATGGTCACCCTCGACGCTGCCGACAGCCTCACCGCAGTCGGCGGGTTCAACGAGCTCTCCGCCGCAGTGCAGGAGTCGTTCACATCCACCGCGCCAACCGATCACGTTGCCCGCATCGCCGACCGGGCCGCGGTCGAAGCCCGCCGCAGGGCGCTGCAGCAGGCCGCGGTTGCGCTCGACGACGGCCAGGACCTCGACACCAACCGGGCGTTCCTGATGGACGCGCTCGCCTCGACCTCGACGACAGCCCAGCTGTTGCCGTCGATCAGCGACCAGGTCTACGAGTACTTCGCGCTGCTCGACCAGCGATTGCACGGCGAGGTCCCCGCTGGCCTGCGCACGGGCTGGTCCCGCTTCGATGAGATCACCCTCGGCCTGCAGCCGGGCAGTCTCGTCACCGTCGCCGGCCGCGCCGGGACCGGCAAGACCGTCGTGATGATGGACTGGGCGCGTCAGGCGTGCCGAGACGACAACGGGGTTTTGTTCATTCCGCTGGAGATGTCCGCTCAGCAGATGATCGAAAGAGCAATCTCTGCGGAGGCATGCGTCGAACTCAACAAGCTCCGCGAGCCCGGGTGCCTCGACGACGACCAGTGGGACCGTATCTCCGGAGCGATCTCGGCAATCTCGCAGTGGCCGCTCTACATCGACACCCATGCAAGCAGCGTCTCCGACATCCGCCGTACAGCCACTGCCGCCAAAGCGGCGCTCGCCGAGTCCGGGCGTGAGCTACGCCTGATCGTCGTGGACTACCTGCAGTTGATGAAGGCTGACAGCGGGGGTCGCGGCGCGATCACCCGTGCCGAGGAGATCGGTCGGTTCACTCGGGGCCTCAAGTTGCTGGCCAGGGAGCTTGAACTCGTGGTCGTCGTGGGTTCGCAGTTCAACCGATCCGCGGCCGACCCGAACAAACTGCCGCGACTCGACGAACTCAAGGAATCCGGATCGATCGAGGAGGACTCGGATATCGTTCTGGCCCTGCATCGTCCGCACGCGATCGACGGACAGATTGGGATGGCCACCGCCGATGAGATCACCGGGTTGATTTTGAAGAATCGGCACGGCGCCGCACAAGCCCAGTTTGAGCGCTCATGGCATGGGCACCTTGCAAGTACAGACGAGCCTATGCGACGTAATTAGCAGGAGCTAATAAGCTACAGAGGTTTCGGTAATTGAGTTAGTGGTGGTCACAGGGAAAGCCCGGTGTGATCGAGGAAGCCGTGGCACAGGTCGTAGTTCGACCCGATCCGGACCAGCCCGGCTTCGGTCGCCACGCGAACT
>NZ_JAUTXY010000018.1:0-148873 GCF_036327795.1 Rhodococcus artemisiae | reverse complement strand
CGGCGACGATCGCGATCAACGGCACCCGGCATACGTTCCCGCCGCAGGTCGAACCCGAGATCCGCGAGATTCTGAATCGAATTTCAGTCCGGTGACTCACGCACTAACGAAATGAGCCAACTCAGGTCAGAACGTAGTCGTGCGAGCTTGGGTCAGCTGTGCAACTTCCGGAAGCACAACGTTCGACGTGAAGGGACGGCACTACGCGTGCTGTTGTTGCTGGCTACACCATGGATGTGGACGAGGAAGGAACGGCGTACGTCACCGTCCCCGACGGTGGGCGCGTGATCGTAGAGTGCCGCCAACGCGGCATGTCCGCGGCGGCCTCAGGCACTCCGCCGACCGCACTACTCAGTCAAACCGGGCAGCTGAAGTAAGTTCATAGCGTTCAGTTCCGGCCATCTCGACGCAAAGGACCAATGTGGACAGCGACATCGACGCTACAGCGCCGGCAATAACCTCGGATCATAGCTGGTTCCGCGTCAGCGACTACGTTGGCTGGCAACGGGATGGAAGCCTCCAACTCCGGCCGAAGTTCCAGCGGGGGTCGGTATGGAAGCCCAGTGACAAGAGCCTGTTAATCGACAGTCTCCTCAAAGGTTTCCCAATTCCACTGATTATTCTCCAGGACGAATACCCCGAGATCGGTGCAACGCCGATCCGTCGTGTCGTGGATGGCCAGCAAAGGCTTCGGACGCTTATAGGCTACATCGATAGGAGCCTCCTGGGTGACGATATTGAGGACTCTGATCACTTCACCTACCGTCCGCAGGGAATGCCCCACACGCACCCTGGGTATCAGTTCACCGACCTGTCGCGTGAGCAGCAAGTGCAAATTATCGAGACTCGGATATCTGCAGTAATTTTAAGCTCGAGGACCAGCGAACCTGCAATCCTTGAAGTCTATGACCGACTAAACCGAACCGGAACCAAGCTTTCCTCCCAGGAACTTCGGTGGGCGAAGTATCGAAGCGATTTCTCCGAACTTTGCTACCGCATCACTCGGGATAATCAGACTCGATGGCACAACTGGGGAATAATAAATAATCAGGCCATATCACAAATGGCCGATGTAGAACTGACAAGCGAGCTGATCCTGCTGATACTCGATGGTGTACAGAAAACAGGCAAGCGTGAGGTCGACGAAGCATATGAGAATCGCGCGTTGGCGAATGACGAAGAGATTTTTATTGTCCAGGTATTCAATTCGATCTTTGATTCATTGGACTTTATATACGATTCCTCCCCGTCGAGAGACGCCATTCGGCCGTTTCGCACCAAGGCTTGGCTGTACTCATTATTCTCCTATCAGCTGCATCAGATGGGCGTAATCAACAGAGAAGGCGATGTTACCGCCACAGGAAGTTCGTTTAATGCTAGGGACCTGACTGCCCCAGATATCGACCCGACATGGGTCGAAGCCGCCCTGGACGCGTACAAGGAGGCTCGACGGAGTGACGCATCCCTTGCGCGTGCAGTTTCGGGGGGAGCTTCGGATCGAAGCTCCAGACAACGGCGGCTTGATTTCCTAACAAGCGTTCTGGATCGATGACGGCTAT
Source organism: Rhodococcus artemisiae (assembly GCF_036327795.1). NCBI lineage: Bacteria > Bacillati > Actinomycetota > Actinomycetes > Mycobacteriales > Nocardiaceae > Rhodococcus > Rhodococcus artemisiae. Next base: position 147,314 of record NZ_JAUTXY010000018.1, on the reverse strand, counting down.
CGCCGATCTCAGACGGACACTTTCCAGCGCATTGACGGTAGAAAGTTTGATCGTTGCTTCTGGAAATGCGGGCGGCAACGACCGTACGATGTCTGAGGCTGCAGCGGAAGGGCTCCTATTAAGTGCGTATACTGCAGCTGAACACTTCGTGCGCGAGTTCTTCTTTGAACTAATTGATGGCGTTTCTCTGGCTAGCCTGTTTCCCTCCCCGCTACGTGGTCTCGACTCCAGCTTAAATCGGTCACTTGTGTATCTTGCGTCCAAAAAAATGGATTGGATGCTGCCCGCTAATACTGTCGAGCCTAGGGCCACCACTCTATTTCCAGATGGGCACCCCTTCCTACGGCTGAAGTGGAGGAATACGTTCTCGGAACGATTGAACGATGCGAAGATAGTGCGTGACAGAATTGCACATTCAGGAGAGCAAGCAGAAGCTTCATATTGGCTGAACGTCGCCGAAAAACAGCAAGCATACAAGCGTCCCGGATCATGGCTGATAAGCAAATCCGCAGAGATCGCAGCTCCGACCTCTAACCTGAAAGTATTGATTTCCGCATTTGAAAGTATGGCGGTGGCATTAAGTGATGAGGTCCCCGATCTTGATCGGCTTTTAGGACCTATTCACCCGGTATCCGAAGGTACTAATGCGATCCCAGGAACCTTCAAATGCGTTAGATGTAGCACGATAGGCATTACGACGATCGGAAGTCGACTCGGTGGATGCCAATCTGAAACCTGCGCTCCCGTTCAGGACAAAACAACGTGGGTGTACTTCGCCGAATAGGTACTCTGAGGCCCGTTCTCGACTACTGCTCGACCAGAGCCACGAGGCGGAATTCTCCGTACACGCCCCGAAGTTTACCTTGCATGGCTGCGGCGCTCACGAGAACGTAAGCCGCCCAGCAGATCGAATGGCCTCGGCCCTTATGCAACCGAGTCTGACTTGTTCGCCGACCGGCTTGAAGGACTGAGGCCTCAACAGGGCCGTTCTCCTACTGAAATTCGAGTTCGACGTTGCGGAATCGAAGATGTCCACCGTTGCCCTGACGCTCGCCGAGATTCGAAATGCCTTCGGTACCGGGCATGCTACTGCGGAAGCCACAGGAGGCAATCTATCGCCCCGCCACGCCCGATTGGCCGTGAATGCCGCAGCGGCCTGGTGTGAGTTCGTGATTGAGACTCTGAACGATCCCGCAGCACCCTGGCGGGCACCCTTGCCCCTTCGACGTCAAGAAGAAGAAGGCCGCAATGTCGTCGAGCGGTCCTTCGCCACCGTGAAGCAGGGAAACGTGTCGATCGCAGGTGGAGACTTCACCCACCATCGACAGTATGGACCGTCTCAGACTGCTGTGCCGATCACTCGATCGGTTGGTGATATGGATGACTGATGACAACTAGCCCTCCTGATAACGAAGAACTTCAGCCGCCCTACCTACAGGGCTTTGTGATGATCCTTCCGGACGGCATACCCATCCCAGACGAAGCTACGTGGACCTTCGAGACAGACGAGCTCGAGCCCCTTCTTGATGATGTCCACTTTGCCCCCACTGCCAGTTCCCGTGCGCCGATTCCCTCCGACGGCGTCGGCCATAACTTCGTGTCCTTGCGCTTCTGGCAGGTGGATGACGAATCAGAGTCACCGTTTGGAACTGATTTCAGACATCTTTCCAAAGCGTTTGATCGCGTCCACCCATCAGAGGATCGGAACGCGGCGCTGGAATCCTCGGACGCGGCCTACACGGCTGACCTTGACCGGCATAGGACGGTAGTTGAAGCGGTGACATTCGTAGCGTCTACGGAGGACCTGATAGCCACTGCGACCAAACCCGACCCTCTAACGCGATGTCTCGACGTGTTGTTCGAATTTCATCGCGCGTATCGAGTTGCGGCCAAGACGCCAACCGAGGAGTTGACCTATTCGCAACTCTTCCCCTTGGTTTTGACGTTCAGGCGTGCTTTAGACGGCGACGGGGTAAGACCAAACGGGATCATGCACTTGGCGTCAGACAACGTGAGGTTTGGGGCTCTCACTGAGCACATAGGGAACGTGGACTTCGAACTAGTCGCTGTCCAACTTTCCCGTCTTCGAATGGGTGATCCTGTCATGTCGTTCGTTGAGCGCCGGGTTGACGCACGTCATGAGCTTTCGGTCAAAGGCGACTTCGGCGGTGCGATTGTCCAGCTTGCGATTGCCTGTGAGGTTATTCTCGACGGCCTGCTGGGGATGGTGCTCTGGGAAGGAGGTGTAAGTGACGCTGATGCCGCGGTGACCTTCTCCGCCGATCTCACGCCTCGTCTGAAGAACGAGTACGCGCCTCGGTTGGGGGGGAACTGGGCGCTGAACACTGGAATTTTGGCGAGCTGGTTCGACAATGTCGCCGGCATGCGGAATCGAGTCGTGCATGGTGGGTACAGACCAACGGGCGCAGAAGCACGACGCGCCAATGAATCCGTTGATGCCTTGGCTAAGTCCATTAGCGACCGCCTGAGTAAGAATTTCAAGGACTACCCGAAGACCGCATGGCTCTTTTTGGGGAAGCAGGGGTTTGAGGACCGAAACTGTTTCACGAGACGCGTAAGAGAATGGATCAAAGCTCAACCGCCGAACGCCGTTCTGGACTGGCTGCGCGAGTATTCGGAGTGGCGCGACAAAGTGAACGCTCAAGTCCAGATGCGGAGGCGGAACACGCCGTAAAGGCGCCACACCGGATGTGACTGGAAGCCGAGTGAGTTGTGTTGTAGTTCTCGCCGGACTTGCGTGCCGGCTTGATTAATTTCCAGACAGTGTTGTGTGTGATGGCGTGAGGTAACTGGGTCTTACTATCCCTCGGGTGGTTGATCAACCATCAGCGACCCGTGCCCGAGCCGGGTTTCGTCGTCGGTAGCGTGGCTCGTCGGCCCGGTCTCACCGGCAAACAGCACCCGCAGGGGTGCCGGTAGTAACGGCGACAGAATCGACGGATTACCAGGTCAGGCCTTCACGGCCACCGCCGACGGGGATGCACGCCTGCCTGCGTGACCTGTATATTCACCCTTTGTTCCGCCATTACTACCGGTACCCCCAGATTCCCCAGAGTTCGTGCGAGCTGAAGGTTGGTCACGATGAACCCCGGGTCCTTCGCGTTCTGTGGGTTGTTTCGATCCTTGGGTTCGCGGGAACATGCGGGGATGCGCTCTTCGGCTGTGGTTACCAGGAGGACTCTGGCGTTGTCGGCGTAACGGATCGCGGTTTGGCATCGAGACCGAACGCAGTTGCCAGGTGCAGCGGGTCCGAGCCGACGGTGAGAGCTTCCTCAAGTTGGCGGGTCGGGTCGACGCGCAGCCGTTCCAGAGCGGCGGCGTGGGTGTAGGCATCCTGGTGACATCGAGGTCAGGGCCTCCTCACCTTCACTCACGCAGCAGGATCAACAGGAAAAACGGTAACCTTCAGGAAAGGTGAGAGATGGTCAATCGCGAAATTAGCCCCGATCGGACCCGTGAAAGCCCTGGTAAAGGGCGAATGCCAGCGGCACGAACCTCAACGAACTCCAGGGCTATTTCTTAGTTGACACAATCGTGAGCAAGAACTGGAGGGAGAGCAGGGATCTGCACAGGTGCCCGCGCTCACTTCGTCAGCTCTGGTGAATGCCGTGAGATAGGGAGCTAGATGACGGAGATAGGTGCGACGGTGATGAACGGGTGGCAGTACGCTTGCCGAGAACGGCGCCGCCTCTGCCTTATGAGCGTTGCCGTACTGGCAGCGCTCTTCGCCCTCGGATTCGTCATCGGACTGATCAGGCTGTCAGGAGCAGGCACTAAAGCGTTCTGGGACACCGCTGCGCAACCGATCGCAACCGCCTCAACTGGCCTTCTCGCCGTCGCTGCGGCAATCGTTGCCTACAGGGGAGTCTTGGTCTCTCAACGGACGAGCATGAAGAACTTGGCCAAGGAACTCGAGGCACGCGAGAAACTCGAAGAACAGAAGCACAGGCGCGAGATCATTCACACAGCCAAGACCGAAGCGCTCGCCGTTGTCATCGAACTGTCCGCGAAGGCGTATAGCCTCGACGACACCATCACCGCCTCCGCCCATCCAATCCCTAATCCGGCACCAGTGGTCTACCCGGATCGACCAGATGAGGTGAACATTGCGGCACGTTCCTGCCGGGAAGTATGCGACCGATGCGACAAAGCGAGCTTCGCGCTGCTGATCGTTGGTCAGAAGGACAGTTCTGTCGAGGTTCACAGGTTCGCTGACACCATCCGAAACTGGACGCGGGAAGCAGAACACAGCCGGCAAGCGCGAGGTGGTTACGTGTACAGATTCCACGATGGACTTCGAGACAGTGCTGTAGCTGCTCTCGCGAACGTTTCTGCGCAGGAGCTCGCGGAACTCGATCTGGGGTTCCGAGTGCATTCTGCTATGGGAAACGAATGATCCTTATCGCGTCACTTCGCGTGCGCATCGTCCCCTTGAGGGGCAAGGATATCGCCCGGACGTGCCCGTAGGCTTTGTGCCGTCACAGAAGCTGTCCGTGATCGCCATTCAAGTTTGGACAGCGAGAACTGTGAAGGTGAAGTATCCGTACGATCCGGTGCTTCGTCATCGACAAGCTTCAGCCGACCGCGGCGATGCGGGTAGCTCACACGTCCGTCCGCTGATCGATCGCTGCCTCGTAGAAAGCGTCCGCGAGCGCCATGATGACGGCGCTGATGGCAGGGCCGTCGCTGAAGAAGTAGTCGGCCATGGTGTTGTGAGCCTCCTGGTTGTCGACAACCGCCTCAGTGACCGCCGATTGGAAATCCTGCGATTCCATGAACTGCTTCTCATTTCCTTGGTATCGAAACGGTCCGATCCCACCAAGTTTCCTGGGGAAACGTGCAGTTCAGAGCGTCTCAGAAGTACATTCCAAAACTGTATGCCAGAACGACAGTACGGACACAACTTACGGGACACTCTGAATCTGTTCCACGGCGAGTGCGGATGTGGAGTCGGGGTACGAAACCGGGCCGACCCGATCCGGATCGGTTCGTCGGATCCGGACCACCCGATCGTGCAGCTTTGCCGCGTGAAGCGGTGCTGCTAGCTCTGTTCGGTAGAAGGGGCGCATCTTCAACCTTGAGCGGCCCGCGCCCGAGAAGTGGCCACGGCGACGGCTCGCCGGACCAGCCGGCCCACGGTGATACCCAAGCCATAGATCACCTACGCCATCTGACTCCGCGGCGGCGGCTGACGGATCCGGCCATTGCATCGACCACCCCGCCCACCGGGACTCAAACGAGTTCGGCCGTGCCCGCCACATCGTTCCTCTCAGGAGGATCGACGAAACGTCCGGCCTGCAGGTATTCCCGACGACCAGGTTCGGGATGCTCCCGCACCTCGACCACCCCGGCGACCGGATTCGCATCGACTGCCGCGCAGATGCACGGATGTGCGAGCAACGGATCTGCGCTAGCGGCGGGCTGTTGCCAATGATGTCACGACGACGGCACTCCGTCGCTGCGGTCCTGCGCTGGCACGAGGCGCACTGAGGGGAGAAAGAGCAATCCGGTGCACCCATCGTTTCTGACGCGCCGAAGTTGTCGCCGCGAAACGAACTGACGGTTTGTCGGCCGGACGTCTGGAAGACTCCAAGCCGGGCGCCCAGGTCTGCCCTGCCCTCATCGTCGATGCAGCACGCGTTATGGACGAGGCCGCCGCCGGCGAGTTGGTGCTGTAGTGGACACGACACGCATCGTCCGCGAGCGCCTCCGACTGTACCGACACTCCCACCGGCCACGAGCGTGCAACGATATCAGGAAAACCAGACATTTTGGTTCTCGATATCCGTGAAGCAGGGAAGGCATGCCATGGCACAGGAATGGGCGCTGAGCATCGATTTCGGCACGTCCAATACCGCGGCAGCGCACACCAGCCCATCGGGTAACGGTGTGCAGACCCTGCCACTGAGTCACCAGAGCAACTTGATGACGTCCGCGGTGTTCGTCGAATCCCCGAATTCGATCTACGCCGGCGACGCCGCCCTACACAGAGCCGACGACCACCCACACGCATTCCTGTCCACTCCCAAGCGCATGCTCGGGTTCGGAGTGGTGCCGGTGAACGGATACGAGATTCTCCCTGCGGAACTCATTGCAGCGCCCCTGCGTGCGGTGTACGAGCGCGCATTGTCGCTACACGATAACGTCCGCCCAGCACGCGTCGTGCTGACCCACCCGGAGGCCTGGTCGATTCAACAGGTCGCGATCCTCACCGAGGCCGCCGCTCTAGCGGGCATCGATCCGTCTGTGGTCGGGACAATCTCCGAACCACGAGCCGCCGTGCACTACTACACCCGAACAACTCCCCTTCCCACGGGTGCACGCATTGCGGTGTTCGACTTCGGGGCCGGCACATTGGACGTGGCGGTGCTCGACGTAACCGACAGAGCAAGCTACGAGGTCATCGCGGCCCGGGGCGACAACTCTCTCGGTGGAAAGAATTTCGACGGGCTGGTCCGGCGATGGATCGATCAACAGCTGGATGACCGTGACCCCCAGTTGCGCAAGTGGCTCCAGCGATCAGCGTCGCCCCAGGACGTCCACGCCCTTGAGGACCAAATCCGACGAGCGAAGGAGCTGCTCTCGGAGCATCCCACGGCCACCATCCGTGTCGCCGGCGACGGTGTCAGCTTGACGCTGACCCTAACTCGGGAAGAGTTCGACCAAATCATCAGCGAGCAGGTCCAGCGAGCCTTGATCCTGACCCGCAAGGCGTTGACCGATTCCGGAACCAATGTCTCGTCACTTGTTGCGCTCTACCTGACAGGTGGGTCGTCCCGAATTCCTCTAGTCCATCGGCGTCTATCCGAACTCGGCACCGTCGCCACGCTCGACGACCCGAAGACTGTGGTAGCGCAAGGCGCCCTGCATGCGCCGCTCGAAGCAATCACTGGCCCCGCATCGACCGCGTCCCGACACGACGAGGCCCAACACGTCCCGACAGTTGCCGGACTCCGCACACAAGTGCCCACCGATCCCTCACCGGCCGCACATGGCCGTAAGTGGTTGCCGATCGCTGCATCCGGCGTCCTCGCCGTTGGCCTTCTCGCGATCGGAGCGGCGCTATTGCGGCCGGATGCGATATCCGGGGAGGCCACCTCCGCTCAATACACCGCGGTGCCGGCGACAGTGACTGCGGGATCCACGGCGGGCACCTCCACTTCACCGGCCACTGCGGCTCCGATCGCGCCGCGCGCAACCGCGGTACCAGGGGAACCAACTCCGCGGGGGAACATCGTCGGCACGCTCGGAGAGCCTATGACCTCCGGCTGTACCAGCGAGGGGTGCGACCTCGAAGTCACCCTCACCGCCATCGAGAGCAACCCGGACCGCTGCCACACCATGGGAGGTTCCGAGGACGACGAGACAATCGTCGTGCACTCCACGGTCGTGACCGGGCCCAACCCGATCACCATCAACGGCGCGCTGACGTCGTCAATTACCTGGTCGGCCGTCGACGGAAATGGATCCATCGACTCGAACCTCAACGGGAGTAGAAGCGGGAACTGCGGCGACTACGAATCCAGCACTCTCATGCCGAACTCGAAGTACACCTTCGCGACGGTCCTTGGGGTTCCGGGCACCTATGACACATTGATTTGGGCGCCGATCTCACACCCCGACCTGATTTCCGCTCCAGGGCTCGAGTTCAGTATCCGCACCGAGGAATGACCGACTGTGCCCCTGCGTTGGATGCGGCCACGCCTCCGTCGTGCAGTGACCGGAGCACGGGACGACACTGCCTCTGACCAGGCCGAAAAGATCTACACTCTAGCGCGACACAGCGGCGAAGACACTATCGCGATGCCACTCGAGATATGCAGCGTCAGGTAGGTCTGCGTTCTGCGGGAGCATTAATCGGTCAGCGAGCGGAGGCTTCCCGAATGCCCGACGAAGCGGTTCATCTTCCTGCAGAACATCTTCTAGGTCCGGGGTGTAGGTGATCGAGAGGTCCCCTGCTACTGAGATGAGCCCGGTATCGAAGGCAACGTCGTGAGTTGGACACGCCGTCAACCCGTTCAAATGGTCGAGCCGTTCCTTGTTGGTGCTGTCTCGCCACGGCTTGATATGGCTGGCGGTCAGCATGCGCGGGCGGCGCCGACCCGCGATGATGTTCCCCATCCCGCAGAACACGCATCGGTCGCCGTGGTTCTTCAGCACTGCCTTGGCGAAACGATGCTGCCCGATGCGAACGGTCGACGTCAGCAGCCTCTGGGTGATATCGGAAGGGATATCCTGCCGCTCACGCGCCCACTTCTCGACCATTCCTTCGAGTTCGCGCTCGACCTCGCTTGTGAGGAGCTCTTCCTGACCCGCGAGCCAGAGCTTGTCACCGTCTTCGAGTTGAAGGAAGTCCGGGAGTCGGTCGCGATCGATCCCCTCAGCGCGCGCAGCCCTGACGATCCGGATGTAAACATCCTGCAGCAGAACGCTATCCGATGTCATCCGCGCAGATACTTCCAGCTCATGTCTGCCCCCGTTGCTGCGCGTCCCGTCGAGGTTGGCCATCTTCGCGATGATGCTCGTCGATGGTCGCTTATAAAGCGCGGCAAGTTGCGGAACGGGAACGCCGGCGCGGTGTGCGCTACTACTGCCGAACCGACTGTGGTCGACAAGCAACGATGCACACAGCGAGAGGACGACTTCACTCGGAATGAAATCGACCTGATTCTTCCCCACCGGTGGGATCTGGCGCGCAAGGACCGACCGCCATTCGTCACGAAGTGCAGCGGCGGAAGGATCCAGAAAATCGCCAATACTTCGTGTTCCCCTTCGACTCACGAACCCATAACTCCCGCCTCCGAGACCAATACTGTGCAGTCATCCTCGCATGCGGTCGCAATTCGAACCGTGCCGCGCCCTGAATCCCCTTTGCTGATGAACCGGCGATCCTGCGATTGCGCGCGGACCATAGGCTCGACGTGGGTTCGACCGCTGCTAGACCGCAGCACCACGTTGCAACATTGCGGTGTGCTGATTCCTGGGCAGGGCCGAGTGATGTCCCCGCCTGTTCCGCGTCGAGCGCGTCGGGGTCACGCTGCGTCAACCGGAGCGGGGCGTCGTGGTCACTCAATTCGATGGACCTGTGCGCATGGGGAACGGCAACGACGGCGGTAGCCAATGCAGGTGGGATCGCTCCGAAAACTCGCGCAGCGCTGATTCCCATCAAGACCGCCCGTTCCAGCCCGTAGATCGTCGACGCGACCCCGAGGCCGCAGCCCACCCCGCCTTTCAGTGTGCGTTTCGTAGGCTACAACCCTACGAAACACACACTGACTCCTGCATGTTCGTTTGCACCGTACCTGCATCAGGAGTTGAAGCGGCGCCTCTCCACTACAAGGTCTCCAGCGGCTCTGTTATCGAAACAGCATCGCTGGACGGCTCAACAGCACCCGCGACCCGATACTCCGTCCGCTCCCCCGCCGCAGCGACCGCGGCGACGAGTCCTGCAGCAACGAGTCTTTCGAGCGCAGGGAGCACGACCGTCCAGTCCACGCCCAGCCGGCCGGCGATCTCAACCACCGGATACGACTCGTTTCCAAGTGCATCCACGATCGCATCCGCGAGAGGCGAGGACACCGACGCCTCAGCGGACCCGGCCTTCTCAACGACCGGCAACTGGAACACCGAAATGCGCTCCGCGATCGCAGATCCGACGAGATTGCCTGAAACACCACCAGGCACAGCAACACTGGGCGCGATACCCCGCAGGTCCAGCTCACCCCACAGCCCCGCCATCGCCGCGACCGGATCGAAGTAATACTCCGATTCGCGAACCCGCCAGAACTTCCACCCGCTCCGCGTCAGTTCACGTTCCCGTTCGAGATCTGCACGCTGCTGCTCGGGCCTGGTGTGCCATTGATCGCCGTCGCACGCAACGGCCAGTTTGCCTGCCGCGCCCGTCACCACCAGGTCGATGAAGTAACCGTTCACCTCCACCCGCGGGTTCACGTGATACCCGCGAGCAACGATATCGAGGAACACACGCTGCTCGAAGGGACTTCCGAACGCCTCATGCCGCTCGAAACGCGTCACCCCCTCGGGCATGGGTGCCGCGGGCATCACGGAGGTCGGCTGCATATATGTGAGCAGAGAATGACGTAGGTCGGTCGGCCGTAACGTGTCGACAGTCCGCGAATGGAACAACCACAGCTGGTCCTGCGCTCGTGACGCTGCGACGTTGAACCGGCGCTGGTATTCGGTCCTCGTCATCGCCGCAATGTTCTGCTCGGGTGCCACGACCATCGACAGGAACACCACGTTCCGTTCGTCGCCCTGGAAATCCGGAGGGGTACCCACACGGAGTCTGCGCTCTTCCCACTGCTCCGGGGTCAACCTGTCGAGGAGTTCGTTCTGGATGGCGTCGACCTGCGACTGCCCCTGCAGCACTACCACACCGAAGGTCTTCCCGTCGTAGCGCTCGTCGTCGAGACACTGGACGAGAGTCGCGGCGAGCGCATGGGCCTCGGCATGGTTCGTCAGCGTCGAGTTCTGGCCCGTGACGGCACCGCCCTCGACGAAGGTGGTGCGCAGCGGCGGCAACCTGTCGGCCCCATACTGCCGCACGGGAAACAGCGGTGCATCAGCATAGAACTGGTTGTTCGACCATTCGATGATCTCCGGCATCGACCGGAAGTGCTCCCGCAACCGAACGACACTGCCGAACCTCGACCGCAGCAGCGAGAACATACTCGAACGCGGAGTGAAGCTGTCGCGCAGATACTTCGGGATGTCGGGTAGGTACGAGTCGAGGCGGCTGAATACCCCGTCGAGCGCACCCAACGACACCGCACTCGGTGCGCACTGGTTGTCGTCGCCCACCACGATCACCCGCGGAGCCAGCCACAGCAGGAACAGACTGCTGATGTCGGCCTGGCTCGCTTCGTCGACGATGACGACGTCGAACGAATTCTGTTCGGGCGGAATCGAAGCCAACACCTGCTGCAGCGGCATCACCCACGCCGGCACCGCACCTTGCGCGACGTGCATGGCCTCACGGGCCGCAGCACGATAACGCTCCGCGTATCTGCCGGTGCCCTTGCCGATACTCGCGACATGGTCGCGGTAGGAGTGGAGGGCTTGGACCTGCTCGGCGGTCGCGCGGGCGAGGCACGCGCTCCATGCCTTCTCTGCAGCAAGCTGTGCGGTGAGCCGCGCGACGTCGGTTTCCACGGCGTCGAGGTCGTGGTCGAGCTGTGTGTGTTCACGGCCCTCGTGGTAGCGCCGCACCCACTCATCCGCGCGACGCCACGCCCACGCGTTCTCGATCTGGGCGAGACGGGCCGGCCAGTCCGGGCTCCCCGGATAGTCTGCGATGGCCAGCGCGAGCGCTGGTGCAGCCTCCGTCAACCGTGCATGCAGGGATACGAGTTCCAGCTCGTCACGCTGTTCGCCGACCGCACGATCCCACGCGTCCAAGGCTGCATTGATGCCGTCGAAGTCTGCGTCGTGGAAGGCCCGTGCCAGCGCGCGTCCTTCGGGCGAGGCTCCTCCGGCGATCTCGCCTCGTATGTACATGCCGATGGATTCGAGCCAGGTCTTGCTTGCGTCTGCAGTGCCGGTCGCGGCGATGGCCCGCGTCGACTTCGCGACTGCCCTCGCCTGCTCGACGTTCGCGATCCGGGGCGCACCCGGGTTGACCTCCCGTAGGGCCGCTTCGACGTCCCGCACCCGTGTGATGAGACCGTCGACGATGCCGCAGTCCCTATTGATAGAAGCCAGGGTGCCGACTGCACGGCTGCGCGAATCGTCGAGTGCGATGTCGATGCCGAGATCGCGGAGGACGATCCCCACTACCCGGACCGTGTCGAGGGCACGGAGGTGTTCGGCCACGATGCGCACTGTGTGGGCGGTGGTGGCCGCGACACCGTCGACGGTCGCGGGCTCGCCGAGCGCCTCGACCGCCGATTGCTCGTCGCTCCTCCGGAATCGGGAGAAGCCACTGCGCCAGGTCTCGCCCGCGTCCAGCTTGCGGGCCAATGCGTCGTACGCCTCGAACGCCGTCCGCCCTGTCACCGGCGTCTCGACTGAGCTGGCGCCGACGACGCGGTCGGCGTCCTGTGCGGCCTGCACGAGGCCGGCGAACTCAGCGGTCTTTCCCCACAGGTGGTGCGCTCTCCCCGAGAGAACGTCGTCGGCCACGCGTTGGAATCGCGGGTCGAGTCTTTCCGCGTCGTGCAGGGCGCCCTGCAGTTGTTCGCAGAGGTCGCGGATGCGGGCGAGTGTCTCGAGTGGCGCACCCTCGAGTATTCCCAGCAATGCTTGAGCCTCACTGCCCGTCACCTCGGGCGGTGCTTGCGCGATCGCATTACACGCGTATTGCACGTCCCTTTGGGCAGGCAGGGACAGTTCGGGGAAGGTCTGGTGTCGGCGTCGGGCGCGGTCGACACTCGTCTTCTGGTGAAGGGAGTGGAGGGTGAGGAGTTCTTTTGCGGTCAGCGGTGGTGTGGCGGTGAGGAGCGGCACCGGCAGCCACTCGTATCGGGATTCTTGTGCGCGGACCTGCCGGACGATCGACGCGACCGTCCCCTCATAACCGGCGACGATCTCGGAGTGGACGATCGTCTCCTCCGCGCGGGCTTGCCGGGCCTGTTCGGTCAGCAGTGCTCGACGATTCAGTGCGTCGCTACGTTGTGCTGCGATGTCGTCGATGCGTTGTGCTGCGCGTCGGTGGTTGAATTGTGCTTTGCGGGTGGCTATCTCGCTGACACTGCGGTTGAGTTCCTCAGATCCGCCGCGTGACGCGTCGGTGACCGACACGCACAGTTCCTGTAATTCGGGCGGCAGTTTGGCGCGGAGGACGCGCAGCGCCTGCGCCTTCTCACTCGTGACCAGCACGCGCTGGCCCCGCGCAAGCAGGGCTGCCACGAGATTGGCGATGGTGTGGGTCTTGCCGGTACCCGGCGGACCTTCCACCACAACGCCGCTGTCGCCGGTGAGCCGGTCGATGATGTCGCGCTGCTCCCCGTTCGCGGGCAGCGGGAACAGCGGATCCTCGGCGAACAGGGCCGACGGCATACCGGTGCGGTCGAGCCACGCGACACGGTCGGCCGGTTCGATCGCTTCGACGAGCTGCGCCAGGCCGAGCGGTATCGGGTTCGACTCGTCGGCGACCGCCTCGACCATGCGGTTGTAGTACTCGACGAGTGCGTAGGCGCCGCGTTTACGGAGCACCAAGGCCGGCGACGGCGTCAGGAATGTGTGCGGTGACGATGCTTCGTCCTTGTGATCGACCACGTCGACGCGCACGGTGAGGGCGCGATCGGCCCACTCCTTGAGGAACACCCGCGCGGCGGGATCGACGGGCGAGGCAACCTGGGTGACGAGAGATTCGTGCAGGGCGCGGGTACTCGACGGGTCGAACACCTCCAGCCCGGTGAGGAGTTGGAGATCTTCGAGCGACGGAACGGCGTCGGGATTCAACCGGACCAGCAGATCGCCGGACTCTCCGTGGCGCTCGATGAGAGTGGACTGTGTGATCAGGTACGTGCGCACCTTCTCGCCCGCCACATCCTCGGAGAGCTGCAGCAGCCCCGACGCGAGGACGAACTCGAGCGATTCCGGTTGGGCCTCCAGGTCGAGCATGGCGCGCTGCAGGAACGTGTAGAGGTGCGCTGCGGGGCGTCGCTCGCGGTCGGCTGCCGCCCACACCCGCCATTCACCGAGCCAGGTCTCGAAGCCGTCGATGCCCTCGGGGGCCTGCGGGTCGAGTGTGGGCTCGACGGCGGAGTCGCCGATCGTCCCCTGCACATATTTCGCGAACAGAACGGGAGGCTGCGGTGGGTCTTCGAGCTGAACCCGCCGTGCGCGAAGGACGACGTCGCCGGCTGCGGCATCGGCACTGAGGCCGAGATCGAGATTTCCCTCGGCGAGAGACATCACGGCACGGTGTTTGTCGAGGACGCGGACGGGCGTGCTGCGGGTTTTGACCAGCTCGGACAGGAAACTGAGCAGACGCCGCACGCGATCCCTCAATTCGGGATCGTTCTCCCTCGACTCCACATCCACTCCCTTTCAGCCGGCGGACGCCCTTCCACCCGTAGACGGAAACAGACAGGTCTACCTTAGGAACCGCCACCGACATGTCCTCGGCCGGGACCACTGTCAGTTCACCCTGACAATCACCCCTCGCCGTCTCGCGCTCACGAAGATCAAAAATTATTGTGAAGCACGTCGGGCAATACCGCTGTCGGCCCTTGCCCCCGACATCCACGGCCTCACCGCATCTCCTCCCCTCTTGCCGGTAGGACGTGACTCGGACATAGCGGTTGTCCGAGCCGAACACCCTGTCTCACTCCCCGGGACAGGGTGTTCGTGGTGGCGCAGCAACGATGTGTCTGCACGAAGGTGGTGTTGGTCATAGCTCTGGCCATTCGAGCCACTCGTTCGTTACTTATCAGACATATTGTGATCGTTCTATGGCGACGGGGCGCCTCGAGCAACAAGGAAGGACTGTGCCCTGGTGGCCTTTGCTGACGGTGTTCGATCTGGTGTGCCCCTGTCCCGTTCGGTGCTCGACGCCATACCCCGCACACGCCTGTTCGCCCTCCTCGACCAGCAGCCCGCTCTGACCGTGCTGCAGGCACCGCACGGATTCGGTACGCGCACGCTCGTCGCGAGCTGGCTGCACCGCGGAGGTGCGACGGATCGCGACGTGACCTGGGTCGACGCCACCGCAGCGGCAGAGCCCTCCGCGGCGGGCGCGGCCGAGCGCTGCGGCAAGCAGATCCGGAACCTCCCCGACCTCGGTGCACGAGTGCTGGTGGTGGCAGGGGTGCCGTCGGCGTGGGCGGCGGTCGTGCTCGAGGCCGTGCGGGTCGTGCTCGAACGATGCCCGTCCGCGAACGCGGTGGTGACGCTGCACGGCACGATCAGGCCATCGCACGCGGCAGCGGTCCGCGATATCGACTGCCGTTGGATCGGGGCGGACCAGTTGTGCTTCTCCGTCTCCGACACCGTGGAATTGTGCCGAGCCAGAGATCTGTCGCTGGGCGAGGAAAAATGCGCCGACCTGCGCAATGCGATGGGTGGGGTCCCTCCGTTGGTAGCAACGGCAGTGTCGATGCTGCGGATCGCCCCAGTGGCGCCCGTCGACACCGACAGGCGTCTTGTTCCGGCGGTGGATCGAGTGGTCGACGACTATGTCCAGCAGCGACTCTCCAGCCTCGACGACGCTGCACGAGAGGGCGCGCTCGAGGTGGCGGTGCTGCGCCACTGCACAGTGGTCGAGGCTTCCGAGACGACCGGGATTGCGTCATGCGAAGAGCTCCTCGAGCTCCTCGATTCCGTAGGTCTGATGTTCGGTCGATTCCACGGCATGCACCGGAGCTGGGCGTGGCCGCCCGCCGTGCGCGACAGGGTCCTCGACCTCGCGCGACGCGAACGACCCGACGACATCGATCGTGCTCTCATCCTCCTGGCGGAGAAGAACCTCGAGGCGGGCAACTACGCCGACGCCGCCGCCTATGCCGTCGATGCGAACGAATGGGACACCGCCGTCCATCTCATCGACGAGCACTGGAGTGACCTCGTAGCGCAGGATTTCGAGATGCTGGTGCATCTGCTGCGAGTGATACCCGACGAGATCGCAGACCGCCGCCCCGGAATCGCGGCAGGCCGGGCGCTGTTCCTGAACACGTTGGCCGAGCACCCCATGCTGCACGTCGACCTTCCGACCGACCCGGACGAGCTGGACACGATCGGAGCGGGTCCGGATGCGGCCGAGATACTGCACGTCGGCCTCGTTCAGGCCATCGCCTTGCGAATGGCGGGGAGTCTGCGTGAGGCAGGAGACCGCGCAACGACGTTGATACCGCTCGTGGACGCCATGCAGGCCCACCAACCGCACAACGTCTCCGCCCAACTGCCGACTATCCGTCTGCAATGGGCCATCGGTATGCAACTGGCGGGCGATCTTCAGATCGCCACCTCGGAATTCGAACTCTCCTACCGTGATGCGCTCAAGGCCGGCTTCGATTTTGTGGTCCTCAACGCGGCCGGGAGCATCGCAGCGAATTGGGCGCTACTCGGAGATCCGATGCGGGCGGACGAATGGATCACCGCCGAATCCCTGGTCGACACCAGCGTCGGGTACTGGGACGACATGATCCGCGTCGGAGGTCGTGTGGCGCGCACCTTGGTCGCTCTCGACCGGCTCGACAACGATCAGGCGAAGACCACCTTGGATCTGCTCGGTGTCCCGCCTGCAGGTGAAGAGTTGTGGGGGCTCGTGGCGTATGCCCATACCCAACACGCATTGTCCACCGGCGATGCGTACACGGGGGTGTCGTGGCTCCATCGCATCATCGACGGTCATCGCGGCCTGCACCAGCTCGGAGCATTATCCGATGTGCTCCTGACCGCCACCGAAATCGATCTGCACCTGGCCTTGGGCAACGGCAACCGCGCTCGGACGCTGGCCGAGTCCGATACCACCGGCCACCCGCTGATCGTGGTGGCAACGGCCCGCATGGAACTGCTCACCGGCCATCCCGACGAAGCACGCGCAGTGCTCAGCCGGATCACGTGGCCCAGCTGCGGATGGCCGCGGGCACACCTCGAGGCGTTGCTGATCGAGGCCGCGGCGACGCTGTACACCGACCGCGACAACGCGACGCGCGCGTGGGCACGCGCCGTCACTCTGGCCGAGACCTTCGGCAACCGCAGGGTCTTCACCACCGTGCCGACGCGGGCGCGAGACGAACTGGTCGCAACCAGCGGCATCGCCGCGCCCGAGGGCGTACCTGACTCCGTTTTTCCTGACATGGTGGTCGAGATCGCACTCACCCCACGCGAACTCGCAGTACTCGTTCAGCTCAATCGTGGCGTGGAACGTAAAGACCTGGCAGACACCCTGTTCGTCTCGTACAACACCATCAAGACGCAACTGCGCAGCATCTACAGCAAACTCGCGGTGCACAGCATCAGCGAGGCGCTCGTGCGAGCGCGAGAACTGGGCCTCCTGAAGTAGCCCTCTCAGAGCGGATGGCGGGAGTCGAACCCGCGTAGACGGTTTTGCAGACCGCTGCCTTGCCACCTCGGCCACACCCGCATACATAGACACTCTCATGCCGGGCCGGCGAATTCACGCATTAGAATCGGCGTGCAGTTAACTCCCGCGGTGGGCCCGGCACGGCAGGCAGCCTCTCAGCTGCTCAGGAACACCGCTCAGTCGGCGGCGTACTCGGCTTCGCGCTCGATCTCGCGGACGGCAGCTGCGGGAACACCGACCGGTCCGGGTGTGTAGGTCACCGACGTCAGGTCGCCGGTGTACCGGAACGGACCGCGACGGCGACGCAGATCCCACGACACCGGGCCACGAGCGTCCACACCGACCGAGATGCCGGTCCACGGCGCCATGCCGACCAATTGCACCTGGTCGAGCAATTCGCCTACCACCGTCCCGTCGACCGAGATGGTGAAATTCCATCGCAGGTGCGGCGCGACGATGGCCGACACCTCGATCGACCGGGCACCTGCGGGGACCGGACCGACATCGACCGAGTCGTACCGACCGAAGCTGTTGACCCCGAACACGAGGTGGCCGTCCTCGATATACAGCAGATATCCACCCTGCGGGTCTCCGTGAGCAACCAGGACACCCTCGTCGCCCGTCGACCAGCCGGCTAGGTCGACTCGAATATCGAAGTCCCGATAGGCAATCAACTTCGACGACCGATAGCGCTCGAGCGGCGGCGTCCCGGCCAGGATACGGACGGGGCGTCCCAGCGCCTGCTCGGCCGGTCGCCGGGTGGCCAAACCGGTTGGGGTGATCAGCGGGAAGACGGTGTTCGCCCACGCCGACTCGTCCCAACCTGCGGCGAGCTCGGCGACCTTCTCCGGATACTTCTCGGCGACATTGTGGATTTCGGTCGGGTCGGTGCGCACGTCGAACAACTGCCACTGCGGGGCGTCGACGTCGGCTCCCGGATGCAGCGCCAGCAGTTTCCAGCCGTTTCGATAGAAGCCGCGGTTGCCGACCATCTCGGTGTACTGCTCGGTGTGAGCGCTCTCCGCCGCCCGATCCCGGAGTAGCGGCGACGCGTCGACACCGTCGAAGGTCTTGACCGGAAGCCCCTTCCGGTGGGTGGGCGGCTCCACTCCGGCGAGGGAGAGCAGGGTCGGAGCCAGGTCGGTGACGTACGCGAACTGGTCGCGGACCCCGTTGTCGCCGCTCTCTTTGCTCAGGCCGTCGGGCCACGACAGGACGAACGGCACCCGCACTCCCCCGGCGAACGACTGTCCCTTGTAGAACCGGAAGGGTGTGTTCGACGCCTGCCCCCACCCGCGCGGATAGTGCACGCCCAGCTGCGCCGACCCGATCAGCGACTCGTCGTGCGGCACGTCTCCGACCCAGTCGGGATCCGGAATGCGGGCGAACTCCGCGAGGTAGCTGCGGGTACCGTCCGGTCCGCCTTCCGCGGTGCCGCCGTTGTCGGAGGTGAACACGACGATGGTGTTGTCGAGTTCGCTGAGCGACTCGAGGGTGTCGAGGATGCGGCCGACGGACTGGTCGACCGAGTCGACCATCGCCGCGTACACCTCCATGTAGTCGGCAAAGCGGCGCTGCTGATCGGGAGACAGTGAATCCCATTCAGGCACATCGAATCCGGGCTCGACATTGCGCGGAACCTGCTGGGTTCCCTCGGGGAACAGCCCCTGCGCGAGCTGGCCGGCAAAGCGATCCGCCCGCACCGCGTCCCACCCCTGCTCGTACTTGCCGCGGTATTTGGCGATATCGGATTCCTTGGCCTGCAGCGGGCCGTGCATGGCGACATGCGCGAAATAGAGGAAGAACGGCTTGTCGGCGTCGTGGGCGCGCAGATCCTTGATGTAGGAGACGGCCTTGTCGGTGAGGTCGTCGGTGAGGTAGTAGTCGTCCGGATACTCCTCGATATCAACCGCAGAGTTGTCCGAGGTCAGCTGGTTCGGGTGGAAGAACGAATTGAACCCTTCGAGCGACCCGTAGTAGCGATCGAATCCGCGTTGCGTGGGCCACGAGTCGCGGCTCGCGCCGGGGCGGAGGTTCGCGTCGCGCACCAGGTGCCACTTGCCGAGGGCGAAAGTCGCGTATCCACCGGCCCGGAGGATTTCCGGCAGGGTCTGGGTGTCGTCGGACAACTCCAACCGCAGCCCGGGGAAGCCGGGGTCGGCATTGGCCACGAAGCCGTATCCCGCCCGGTGTGGGTTGACGCCGGTCAGCAGCGCGGCGCGCGACGGCGAGCACAGTGGCGTCGTGTGGTAGTTCGTCAACCGCACACCCGAGGCGGCGAGCCGATCGAGGTTGGGGGTGTCGATCTCGGAGCCGAACGGCCCGATGTCGCTGTATCCCATGTCGTCGATCAGGACGACCACGATGTTGGGGGACCCCGGTGCGGCGGTGGGCGTGAGTGGCCATTCGGGAGTCGAGTCGTCGATGGTGCGGCCGATGCGGCCGCCGAAGTCCTCGTAGCCGCGTGCGTGCGGTGGAATGGTCATCAGGCGTCGACCCGCACCGGGTTGTCGATGGGCGAGTAGTCCGAGGCATCGCCGGACACGATCTTGCTCTGCTCACCGCTGATGGCCACCGGCACGTCACCGGCGAGGGTGATGCGGGTGAGGCGACGGGGCTGGTCGTCGTAGTCGGAGATCGCGTAGTGCTGGGTGGCCCGGTTGTCCCAGATCGCGACGTCGCCGAGTTCCCAATTCCAGCGGACGGTGTTCTCCAGCTTGGTGATGCGCGTCTGTAGCAGCTCGTACAGTTTCTGCGATTCGACGGTGCCGAACCCGACGAAGCTCTTGACGAATTGGCCGAGGAGCAGTGCGCGCTCACCGGTTTCCGGGTGGACACGAACGACAGGGTGGATGGTTTCGAAGTAGCTGGATTCGAAGGCTTCGCGGTATTCGGCGAACTGCCCGTCGACGCGTTGGGCGGCGTGAGCGGCGTAGTCGTAGACGTTGCTGTGGACGGCCCACAGGTTCGAGACCAGGTCTTTCAACGGTTCGGGCAGCGCAGCATAGGCCGCGACCGTGGAGGCCCAGGTCGTCGTGCCACCGTAGGACGGCAGGGCCTCGGCGCGAAGAATCGCCGCCTTCGGAATGCGGTCGACGAAGGTGACGTCGGTGTGCCAGCTGTCGGCGCGCACGTACTCGGCGTCGATCGGGAGGGTTTTCGCTCCGTATCCCTTGACGGTGGGATGCGGAGTGGTCGGGATACCGAGCAGCTCGGCGAAGTCGAACTGGGAGTCCTCGTCGAGATGCTTTTGCCCGCGGAAGAAGACCACCTTGTGATCCAGCAGTGCCCGCTCGATCACGGCGACCGCAGCCGCGTCGAGGTCGCCGCCGAGCCTGACTCCATCGATCCGGGCGCCGATGTGAGAACCGAGCTTGACGACGGTCGGGGCGGAGGTCTCGCTGCGCGGGGTCGCGAAATCGACGGACATGATGGGCCTTTCGTGGACGAGATGCACTGGGCGGCCCCACTATGCAACCGGAATACGCGGTGCGTGCACACATTTTGGATCATGCTGATTCGAATTTCCCGAATCAACTCGAACAATTGTCTTTATTCTCAATCAGAAAAGTAGGAATAGCAAGCCCTTTCTCCCCCCCCCACCGAGAAACATGCCCTGTTGTCATGTGTTTCGATCGGGTGCTAGCTTGGCGCCCATGACTTCGGACAGGCCATTCCCCATGCGGGTCACCTACGTGACCACCGCACTGGGCGCACGCCTGCCTCTGGCACGGGAACTGTGTTGTTCCCTCCGCGCCATCTGTAGCTAGCTGCACCGGCTGTCCGCGTCGCAGCCCGATGCGGAGACCTCCGACTACTCCCTCTCCCGTGTTGCTCGGTCGTGTGCTGCCTCCGGAATCGGGCAACAGTCCATTTCACTCCTCACCTTTCGGTATCGGACACCCATGCCTGCGTTCTCCCTCCCCTCGAGTCGAAAGACGATCCCCCAGTGACAAGTTCAACCCTCCGCTTCGATCGGCGAACCTTCTTCCGCGGTGCCGGCGTCACCGCCGCAGCGGTGTTCGGAACCGGCCTGCTCGCAGCGTGCTCCTCCGCAGTCGGAGAACAACAGGCCGCCGCAACCGGCTCTTCCACGCCGGTACGCGGTGGCACTCTGAAGGTCGGGATCACCCAGGATGTCATTCCCGCAACGATTCTCACGAACACCGCCGGCGCCACCGCTGTGATCGGACTCGTCTACGACAGCCTCATCACCTATCCGCTCGACAAGGTCGAGGCGCAACCGCACCTGGCGACGGCGTGGGAACTCGCCGACGACGGCTTGTCACTGAGCCTGGATCTGCGCGACGACGTCACATTCCACTCCGGCCGGCCGTTCACCTCGAAAGACGCGGAGTTCTCACTCCGGACCTACGCGGACGCCAAGTGGACAGCACAGCTGCGCGGCACCGCTGCCGCGATCACCGAATACGACACGTCCGACCCGCACCGCCTCGTCCTGAAGTTCGAGCACGAACTCGGCAACATCTTCGACCTGCTCGACACCATCCCGATCCTCGACAGTGACACCATCGACCAGCTCCTCGCCGGTGAACAATTCGTCGGTACCGGCCCGTTCCGGCTGACCGAGCGCACCCCGAACACGTCTCTGACGTTCGAACGCAACGAGACCTACTGGATCCCGGAACGCCCCTATCTCGACCGCGTCGAGATGTCGATCATCGACGACGCGCAAGCACTGCTCAGCTCGCTCAGATCGGGGCAGGTCCAGCTCGTGCAAGGGCTGAACTACCGCGACGCCGAGACCCTGGGCAACACCGCCGGTTACCAGTCTCTCGCCATGGAGGGCGCGGAGGTGCAGATATACGTCGGCACCAACGTCACACACCCGGCACTCGCCGACGTGCGGGTGAGGCAGGCGATCGCCTATGCACTCGACCGGGAACGCATCATCGACGAGGTCTTCCGCGGGTCGGGGTATCCGATCAACCTGCCGTGGCCCAAGGGTTCGCCCGCGTACGACGAGGCGCGCAACGCGACGTACAGCCGCGACGTGGAGAAGGCGCGGCAGATCCTGGCGGACACCGGCACTCCTGTACCCAACCTCCCGTTGACCTACCAGGCGGGCAATCCGTTCTACGAAGCCACGGCGCAGGTCGTGCAGGCGAACCTCGCCGAGATCGGTATCGAAACCACCCTCGATCCGCAGGAGAGCGCCACCTTCGTCCAGAACCTGATCGGAGCGCAGTTCCCCGGACTCTGGACCACCTTCCACTCGTGGGCGCAGTACACCCCGTCGACGCTGACCGTGAGCGCCTACCCGTTCAACGCGCGAAAGAACGCATCCCACTTCGAGAGTCCCGCGTACGTGGCGGCCGCGGACGCCGCGTGGAACGTCGCCGATGGCACCAGCGCCGAGGCAATAGACGCGTACACGGTGGTCAGCGACGAGTTGCTCGACAACCTCTTCCTGATCGAGATCGGCGTCGTGTTCAACCAGCTGGCTGCGTCCGCTTCGGCACACGACCTTTCGTGGACGAAGCGATCCGAGCTGAAGCTGACCGACACCTACCTGACCTGAGAAAGGATCCGTCATGGTGCGCTATCTCGTGCATCGGGTGCCCTCCGCGGTCGCGGTTCTCGTGTTGGCCTCGGTGCTCATCTTCTTCGTCCTCCGACTCGTGCCGGGCGACCCTGCGTCCACCCTGGCCGGTCCGGACGCCACCCCGGAGGCGATCGAGGCGATCCGTCATTCGCTCGGACTCGATCGTTCCGTCCCGGCCCAGTACGTGGCGTGGGTCGGCGATGTAGTGACATTCGACCTCGGCAGCTCGTATATCCTCGGCGGTCAGATCGCCGATCTCGTGGGAGCCGCACTCGTCAACACTGTCGTGCTGGCCACCTCGGCTCTGCTGCTCGCGCTGGTTGTGAGTCTCGCGCTGTCCGTCGCGGTCGTGGTGTGGCCGGCCCGGTGGCTCACCGCTCTGGTTGCCGGATTCAACACCCTCGCCGTCGCACTACCCACGTTCGTCACCGGTGTAGTGCTGGTGTTGGTGTTCGCGGTGGTCCTGCCGTTGCTGCCATCCGGTGGGCTCCCACCGTCCGGATTCATTGCCCGACCGGATATCTCGATCCAGTACCTCGCGCTGCCGACGATCTGCCTGGCGCTACCCGTCGCCGCCGCGCTCACCCGGTTCCTGACCGAGGCGCTGCGCACCGAGATGAAGCAGCAGTACATTCTCACGGCCCGCGCGCTCGGGGTGTCACAGTGGAATCTCGTCACCCGCAGCGCCCTGCGCAACGCGCTGCCGACGATGCTGACCATCCTGGGGCTGCAGACCGGGCAGCTGCTCGGCGGTGCCGTGCTCGTCGAGGCGATCTTCGCGTGGCCCGGCATCGGACAGCTGATCGAGCAGGGCATCAGCCGACGGGATTACCCGGTGGTGCAGGTGCTGCTGCTGATCGCGGTGACGGTATTCGTGATCGTCCAGCTCGTCACCGACATTGTGCACGCCTACCTGGATCCGCGGGTCCGGATCGGAGGAGCGTCGTGAGTGTGTCGTCGATCGATCCGGCGGTCGAGCCGGAACTGCGGAGCCGCCGACGGCCGGTGGTCAAGGCGTTGACCCGCGGCCAGGGTCTGGCCGGGGTGCTGCTCGTCGTCGTGGTCGGGGTAGCCGGACTGTTGGCACCGTGGCTCGCGCCGTTCGACCCGAACCAGCAGATCAGCGGAGCCAACCTGCTCGGACCGAGCGCCGAACACTGGTTCGGCACCGACACGGTCAACCGCGACGTGTTCTCCCGCGTGCTGCACGGGATTCGGATCAACCTGCAGATCACCTTCATCGCGGTGCCGATCGGTGCGGTCCTGGGATCACTGCTGGGCCTGGTTTCCACGATGCACTCCGCTCTGGACGTCGTCGCGCAGCGCATGTTCGACGTGGTGCTCGCGTTCCCTGCGCTGATCCTCGCGATCGCGTTGGCGGCGATCGTCGGGCCGGGGGCGCTCACGGTCGGGATCGTGATCGTCGTCGCGGAGATCCCGGTGTTCGGCCGAAACGTCCGAACGCAGGTGCTCCGGATCAGGGAGTTGCCGTTCGTCGAAGCCTCCGAGGTGATCGGTGCGTCGCGCTGGTTCACCCTCCGCACCCACGTACTGCCGAACGCCATGGAGCCGCTGGCCGTTCAGCTCGCGCTCTCGATGTCGGTCGCGGTGTTCGTCGAATCCGCCATGAGTTTCATCGGAATCGGTGTGCGCCCGCCCGAGCCGTCACTGGGGTCCATCGTCGCCGACGCCGTACCCAACCTCGACATCAATGCGGCGTTCGCGATCGGCCCGCTCGCCGTCATCGCGGCCCTGGTCCTCGGGTTCCTCCTCATCGCCCAGGCGCTCGGTTCCGCCCGCCGGACCTGACCTCTCCGCTTCCCACCGACAGGAGTACAGAACGATGGACGAGACCATCCTCGACATCGCAGACCTCACCATCCGATTCGGCGCCGACGCATCACCGGTGGTGTCCGGTCTCGACCTCGCCGTCGACGCCGGGGAAATCGTCGCGCTCGTCGGAGAGTCGGGGTCGGGCAAGTCGATGACCGCGAAGGCAGTACTCGGATTGCTCCCCGACGGCGCCGAGACCAGTGGGTCTATCCTGCTCGGTGGTGACCAGATCGTCGCGGCACCCGAGGGTCAACTTGCCCGGCTCCGCGGCACACGCGCTGCGATGGTGTTCCAGGAACCGCAGACCGCGCTGAATCCGGTGCAGAAGGTCGGCTGGCAGATCGCGCAGGCGCTGCGGGCGCACGGCCGGGTGTCGCGTGCGGATGCTCGTGCCCGAGCGATCGAGTTGCTGCGGCTCGTCGAGATCCCCGACCCCGAACTGCGCGTCGACTGGTATCCGCACCAGCTGTCGGGCGGGCAGAAGCAGCGTGTCGTCATCGCGCTCGCGCTGTCGGGAAATCCCGATCTGCTGATCGCCGACGAGCCCACCACCGCACTCGACGTGACCGTCCAGGCCGAAATCCTCGCCCTGCTCCGGAACCTCCGCGACGAGCGCGGTACCGCGATCCTGCTCATCACCCACAACATGGGCGTGGTCGCCGATATCGCCGACCGTGTCGCGGTGATGCGTGCGGGCAGCCTCGTCGAAGATCGCGATGTGCACGAGCTGTTCGATTCGCCGCGCGAGAAGTATACGGTGCAGTTGCTCGCGTCCGTCCCGCGACTGCACACGTCCTCGCACGATGCCGGTGATGCGCGCGAGGCGTCCGAACCTGCGGTCCTGCAGATCCATGATCTCGACATCGTGTACCCGGCCAGGTTGGGCAACAAGGCGTTCACCGCGCTGCGCGGTGTGAGTGTCGATGTCTCGGCGGGTGAGGTGCTCGGCATAGTCGGTGAATCCGGTTCCGGGAAGACCACACTCGGACGTGCTGCGTTGGGGGTGATCAAGGCAACCGCCGGCTCCGTCGTCTTCGACGGTGCAGACCTCTCGACGGTGTCGGTGCGGGAGCTTCGGGCATTGCGCCGCGGAATGGCGCTCGTGCATCAGGACCCGGCTGCATCCCTCGATCCACGGCGCAGCATCGGCGACTCGATCGGCGAACCGCTGGTGGTGCACCGGAGCGCGTCCGGGGTGGTCTTGCGAGCGAAGGTCGGAAACCTGCTCGAGTCGGTGCGGTTGCCCCGCGATTTCGCGGACCGTCGGCCCGGTGAACTGTCGGGCGGTCAGAGGCAACGTGTCGCGCTGGCGCGAGCTCTCGCGCTGGCACCCCGACTGCTGGTCGCGGACGAGCCGACCAGCGCTCTCGACGTGTCGGTGCAGGCAGAGGTGTTGGATCTGTTCGCGGACCTGCGCGAGGAATACCGCTTCGCGTGCCTCTTCGTCAGCCACGACCTGGCTGTGGTGAACCAGGTCGCCGAACGGGTCGCGGTGCTGCGGCGCGGCGAACTGGTGGAGATCGGTTCGACGGCGGCGGTGTTCGGCAACCCGCGGGATGCGTACACGCGCGGATTGCTGGACGCGGTGCCGTTGCCCGACCCGGTTCTGCAACGCGAGCGTCGGCGTGGCGACGAAGCAGTGCTGTCTGCGGTCGGATGATCCCGCAATCAGAACGGGCCACGCAGTCGGGAAATCGCCTGCTCCGCTGCGGCCACCCTTTGCTCGTACCACCCCACGACGAACGTGGCATACGCTTCGCGGGCCAGGTCGACGGTGCGGTCGCGGAACTCCATGAGTTCGGCGCTCACCGCCGACTGAACCCCGCGAAGGTCTCGCGGACCGAGATTCCACGGCTCCGGGAGGATCTCTGCGGCAACCTCGTCGAGAATCCCGCGCTGATCGGAGTCGTCCCTGACGACGAAATGCGCTAGAACACCAACAGTTTCGGATACCAGCACCACGTCTGGAGAGCCGGGCGAGCTCAACACGGCATATGCGATCAGCCAGTTCTCGTCCAGCGCTCCGGCCTGTGCGAGCTCGACGATCGAGTCGACGACGAACCGGGCGTTGAGTTCGATTGCATCAGCAAGTGCAGCAATATGCCTCGGCGGCAGCGTGGGAAGCACTGCGGAACGGGCCTTTGCAGCGATGATGCATACCGCCAACCCGGCGAGCACGTCATCCGGCAGATCGGCTTCGTAGTGCCGGGCATAGTCGGTGATCGTCGGCAGACCGTACCGACCGAGGTCGCGGTCCAGCTCCTGTTCGGATATCCCGTCCCAGCTGTTCCTCAGCCGGATCAAGGCCCATGCGCCGGCAAGTGCGTCATGATGTGGATCTTCCTGCCACGGAGCGGAACCCGTGTGGTCCAGCAGGTGCAGGATGTGCCGGGCAAGCAATTCGACGTCCGCGCTCCACGATTCACAGACCACGGCGTCCTGAAGAAAGCGCGGGGCCACCACACTCGGATATCTCTGGACCATCCGACGCCACTCGGGCGCCGTCCATTGTTGCGCTGCGACGACCTCGTCCAGGCCCGGGATCACACCCGAGCCTTCGCTGAGCTCGTAGAATGCGCGCCACAGGGCGACCACTGCCAGTTCACTTCGCACCCGTGCCCCCTCCCCCTGCTCGGCGAGGGCGAAGACACCTTCGGCGATGATGACGCTCTGTGTGGTGTTCACCAACGACGGATCCGCTGCGAAGTCACCGAAGGTGGGCACACCGGCCACATTGCTCGCGATGAACGCCAGCACGGACGGTTCGAGTCGAGAGCCGAGCGGTCTGCCCATGAAGTCGAGGTGGCCGATCACTGCGGGTTGCAGATAGTCCATGCACGTCGCTCGCCCCACCGGGCCGACCTCTGCGACGAGCTGCGGACCTCGGGTGTCGTCGCACAGCACCGGCACCACCACGAGTTCGAGGATCTCGAGGACCAGCTCACGGCCGAAATCGCTCATGAGATCGGCCCGGATGATCGCATCGAGCACCTGGAGTGCCGAGACCGCCACGTCGTCGATCTCATGGGCGGAATACAGACTGCTTCGCAAAGCACCGAGAATGCGGTCGGCCTCTGCCACGAGTTCGGGAGTCCGATCGCAGTGTTCGAGCAGTGCGCGCTGCGCTGGATCTGCGGTCCGGAACCACGCGTGATCCTGGAACGCGCGGAATGCGAAGACCCGTCCGGCGAGGGTGCGCACCACCGGGGCCGGCCGGTCGTCGGCGTGCCATGCGCCGAATACTCTTGCCGCCTGCGCCGTGGTGTCCCCGAAACTGCGGTCCACCACATCGACGATCAGCGACGCGAACTCCGACTCCATCGCCGTGTGGGGGCTCTGTTCCAGCAGGACCGTGGTCGCGTCGTCCAACGAGTCGTGTAGGTCGCTGTCGGCCACCACCGCCATCGCCAGCGGCCACATCGGCGACAGGTCGTCGTCGCCCACTTTCCTGGCGATCTCGTCCTGATGGGCCAAGGTGCGGGCGGCAACCGATTCGTCGACGAGGACGATCTGCGCCAGCCGCGACCACGGGGTTACCGGCACCATGTCGCCGTTGTCGACGCAATGTGGTTCCCCATCGAGCACGCCGAGTGACGGCGATTCGTTCTCACCGAACACGACGCATCCCGGGGTGTCGCCCGGAAGATCCTCGAGCGGCACCGCGACGAGATGGGCGCCACGCGCGACAGTGTCGTCGACGGTGTGCAACCTGTCGAAGGTCGACCATCCGAAGCGTCGGCTCGTTCCCGGAGACATGAAGTGCGAGACCGCGGCGATCCATCCGGCCGCGCTGTCCGAATCCGTGCAGCCGAGGACCACGGGTGACCCACCGCGGAATGCCTGAGCAACCGCGTCGAGCAGGACGCCGAAGATCCCGATCCGCGAGGTGGTCGGATCGAGAAGAAAGTCCACGGCGGCGGCGCGTGAGGCGACATCACTCGGTCTGGGTTCCGGAGACGAGAGGATCGCTGAAGCGACGTCGCTGGGCCCGTACGGTGTGAGCCACTCGGCCGAGCGCCATCGTTCGATTGGCCGCGGGCTGCCTTCTGCATCGGTACGCCGGTCGAGAAGTGCGTGAGCGAACACGTTTCCGTTCCGGCCGGAGGGTTCCGCACCGGCCGGTACGGTGTGCCAATACAGGCCTGTGTTTTCGGCACCCTGTACATACATCAGTCGACGGGGCCGATTCTCCACTTCCTCGCCGATCAGGAGTCGAGGAATCGGCTGGACCGGCTCGAACCGAGTCACCACGCCCGCGAGCAGTGTTTCCTCTTCGTCCGCGTCGAGGTCGCCGGTGGTCTGCTTGATCTGCCAACCACCGCCGCCGGCGTGGCCGGGGCGGTCGAAGGAGGTGTAGGTGAGCTGCCCGAACCTCGAGCGGTCGGCACCGGTGGTCACGTCGCTCGGCCGCCCCGTCGATCCGAGTCGTACCGAGTGACGACCACAAGCAGGTTGTGGATCACGATGGACGGTGACACCATGACCTGCACCGATGCCGGGACACCATCGGAGAGGCAAAGAGTGCGTGCGTGTAGCAGCGCCCGATCGAGACCTGCTCAGATGCGGTTTCGGTGGGATCCATGACCACTGATACTAGGCCAGCAGGCTTGCCCACTACAGCGAGACCGATCAGTCATTGTCTTCGACATTCACCCCGTATCGCACTGCGAGGGCCGCGAGGTCGTCGTCGTATCCCTGCCCCACCGCCCGCAACCGCCACTTCCCGGACCGTCGGTAGATCTCGGTGAGCACCATCGTGCGCTCGGTTGTGCCCGCGTCGAGGACGGCGGTGGCGGCGGTGCCGGCCTCGCTGTCGATGCTGATGGAGACCGCGCCGAGGTCGCCGAACGTGCGGTCTCCGTCGATCGCCGCCGCAAGCGCGATGCGCTCGCACTCATCCGGAATCGATGCGAGGTCGATGCGTACGGACTGCTCGCTGCTGCCGTCCATCGTCAGTTCGACGGCGCCGTCGTCGTAGGTGGGATTGTTGTAGAAGACGAAATCGTCGTCGGTGTCGACTCTTTCATTACTGTCGAGTAAGAACGCGACGATATCGACGTCGAACTCGTTTCCGACAGCTTCGGCCTTCCACGCAATGTTGACCGACCACTGCGTGGTCTTCGCCGGAAGATCGATCACTTCGCCGTGTGAGAGCACCGGCGCCGTCAGGCGGGATTCGGTGCGCATGTGTGGAGGGACGACACCCGTCTCGATCGCGGCATTCACGTCGTCCGGCGTGAGCACCGGCAGCTGACGATCGTGGACCCGTGACAGCCGCTTGTCGGCGTCGGCGCCGTCCAGGAGCAGGGCGTCGGTGACGGCGGCCGTGAAGTTGAGGGACGGTCGGGCCCCGAGCTGCGCGATGCGTGACCGCATCAAGACCGCCTCGAGGTGGGTGCCACCCAGCAGGAGGACACGACGCCCCGACCACAACTTCGGCTTCTTTCCCTGGAGCGCCCAGTTCGGCGGCTCCGGCGCGGGCGTTGCCGTCGTCACCGGGGTTTCCTGCTGCGGAACGATGTCGATCACCGTCGCCACCTTGGGCTCCCCCGGCGCCACCCGCTCCAGCAGCGCTTCGAGTTGCTGTTCGGTGATGATGGGGGTGCCCTCGGCCATGGCCTTGCGCACCTTGGCTGTCTGTATGTCGAGGTCGTTGCACACGACAACGCTGGTCTGGCGACTCGCACTGTCGAGCACGTCGAGCCCGGCTTCCGTCATGCGTCCGGCCAACGTCAACCGCGGTGTGGTGGTGGCCCCACTGATCACCACCTTCATGCCCTGCACGAGCCCCGCCTCGGTGAGACGGCCCGGATTCTTCCACTGGCACGGCACTCGCTGCACCGAATCCGGGTACACCGACTTCCGGCCGCGACAGTTCACCACGGGCAAGGGCAGCTGCAGATTCTCGGCCAGGGTGGCGCTGCGCACGAACACCTCCGAGAGCACGCGCGCGTCGTCGTAAGCGTCGTGTGCTTGCAGCTGCTGGACCTGCCAGTGCTGGGCGAGGGTCGCCAGCTTGAAATTGGGGACGTCGAGCTCCAGGCGCCGCGACAACGCCAAGGTGCAGAGCCGCTGATCAGCCGGGATGGACCGGCCGGACCGCCGGAACTCGGCGTCGAGGAATCCGTAGTCGAACGACGCGTTGTGTGCGACGAGAGTGCCGCCGTCGAGGATGTCGGCGAGCTCGCCTGCGATGTCCGTGAAGCGGGGTGCACCGGCGAGCCGCTCGCGCGTCAGGTTGTGGATGTGCACGGGCCCGGGGTCGCAGTCGGCGTTCACGAGGGTGGAGAACTCGCGTTCGACAGACCCGTCCTCGCGCAGCACCAGAGCGGCGACGCTGAGCACACGGTGCGCGTTCGGGCGCAACCCGGAGGTCTCGACGTCGACCACCACCCAGCGGTGACCGCGGGGCAGCGTCGCAGGCCCGTTGGCATGTGCGCGCGTATCGATCACATCGACCTCCTGATGCCTTCCGCGTCGGGATGGAAAACCGACATGACCGACATTCTTACCGGACGCCCCCGACAGGTTCCAAGGCAGGCCGGGGCCGAATCGACTTGTGTAACACCACTGCCAGCACGGCCGATAACCAGGGACTTCTGCTAATCGGAATTCGGGTGACGGGACAAACGTGAAGAACTGGTTGGGGCTCTTTGCAGCCCTCGTCGTCCTCGGATTGATCATCGAGCACTGGCAGACCATCCTGGTCGTCCTCGGCATCATCTTCGGGGTCGTGCTCGCTGTCGCGATGATCGCGGCGGCAGCTCCCAAGCTCCGCGGAGCGACGGAGCGCGCGCTCGAGACCCGGCGGAACGCAGCAGAGATGGAACGTGCTCGGCGATCGGGTTTGCGGGCACGCGCCCTGACGCAGCACGACTGGTACCTCGGGGGCAGCGATCGCGGGGTCTACGGCGAGTTCCCGCCCATCGACCTCGCCAAGCTCTAGCCACGCCGCCGCATTCCACAGCACAGCCGCGCGCCGGAAAGGCAGCCGCTCGCGGTCGACACGTTGTTCGCGTCCGTTTCATCCGCGGTTGTGCTTCGAAGCCGGGCACAGCGGTTGTAACGGGAATCATGCTGGTCAGTAGATACTCTCGGGACTGGACCGAGCACCGTCGCCAGCGTTGACACGATTCACGATTCGACGAGATGGATCGCGGAAGCGGGACAGGCGGCGGCCGACTCCCTGACCGAGCTGTCCAGTTCCGGTGCGGGACTCTCGGTCGCCAGCATCACCACACCGTCATCGTCACGCTGGTCGAACACTTCCGGCGCGTGCAGTACGCACATCCCGGAGCCGATGCACTTCTGAGTATCAACGCTCACCTTCACGGCAGATCTCCTTGTCGTCGTTCGCATGCCTCGCACCTTTATCGACGAAAACCATTGGCAGACATGCGCCTGTCGAGTACGGTACAACACATCTCAGATACGTGTCTGAGATATTTCCGGAGGCGGCGGACGGCGAGGAGCGTCGTGGGAGACAGAATGACGACCATGTCCAAGAACTCGCCCGTCTCCTCCCCTCAACCTGTTTCACGAAAGGAACAGGGCGAGGCCACCCGACAACTACTACTCACCACTGCAGAACAGCTGTTTGCCGAACAAGGAATGGCCCAGGTTTCGATGCGGCACATCGTCGAAGCAGCTGGAATAGGTAACAATTCTGCGCTGAAATACCACATCGGCAACCGCGTGGACCTGGTGCGCGCAATCATCCGAAAACATGGCGAACCGATCGCCGCCCGCACCCGCCAATTGAGCGAACAGGTGCGCGACTCCGACGACCCCCGCGACCACGTAGCGAGCTTCATCCGGCCGCATATCGAACACCTGGCCGAACTCGGGAATCCTAGCTGGCAGGCACGCTTCATCGCTCAAGTGGACGTCGATCCCGTCCTCCGTGACGAAATTCTGACCGGCGCGCTGGTGCAAGTCCCCCGGTACGACACATGGTCCGGCGTGCCGGAACTCCCGCCGGCCGAGGAAGCCCTACGGAGGCGGGCAATACGGATGGTCGTCCTGCACACCTGCGCCGCAGAGGAACGGCTCGCCGCGCGCACAGGTGTACCTGCCGACTGGCCCATGGTCGGCGAGGCGCTGATCGACGCCGTCACGGGGATGCTCACCGCCCCCCGCCACCCCCGAAACGACCACTCCGAACCCACAGCCAACGAAGGGAACAGCCCGTGAAAGCTACCGAGACAACCGCCCCGATCGGATCGTTGACCGGCCGACGACCACTGCCCCCCGAAATGTCCGAGAGAACCGGATGCCCCTTCGATCCACCCGCCGCACGGTTCCGACTACTGGAGGAACAGGGCCCGGTCGCAAAGGTGCCGCTGCTCAATGGCGCACACGTCTGGCTGGTCACCGGCTATCAAGAAGTTCGCAACGCCATTTCGGACATCCGCCTCAGCTCCGACGTCGTGCGCAATACCAACGCCATGTCCCTGACCTCCGAACAGGTGACGACCGGCAGCTGTCCCGCCCAGCCGGACCTGCAGCGCACCGACGGCATGTTCATCTTCATGGATCCCCCGGAACACTCCCGGCTACGGAAAGTGCTCACCAGCCAGTTCACCGTGCGTCGCATGCGTGCCCTGGATCAGCGAGTGCACGAGATCACCGACGAACTCATCACCGCCATGCAGGGCGCCGGCACCACCGCCGATCTCGTGACAGATTTCGCGTTGGCCCTACCGTCGCTGGTGATCTGCGAGCTCCTCGGCGTGCCATACGAAGACCGGGCAGAGTTCCAGGAACGGAGCGCGATCACACTCAACATCAACAACACTCCGGAACAGCAGCGCGACGCCGGGATTGCGCTGTGGGAGTTCATGCGCAATCTGGTCATCGCGAAACGCACCGCGCCCGGTGACGACATGCTCTCGGGCTTGATCAGCGGTGAACTGGCCGCCGATCCACCGTTGACCGACGCCGAGTTGATCGACATCGGCGTGACGCTTCTCGGTGCGGGCCACGAGACCACAGCGAACATGCTTGCACTGAGCGTCTTTGCACTACTCGAGCACCCGGAGCAGCTTGCTGCGCTCCGGAACGATCCGACACTCATCGACGCAGCCATCGAGGAGCTGCTGCGGTACCTCTCGGTGTCGCATACCGGCCCGACTCGCATCGCGTTGGAAGACATCACCCTCGGCGGGGTCGAGATTCCGGCCGGCGACACTGTCGTGATTTCGTTGCCGACCGCCAACCGGGATGAAGAGCGCTGGCCGGAGCCCGGCCAGTTGGATGTCACCCGTCCACGCGATACCGGACACATGGCCTTCGGCTACGGCATCCACCAGTGCCTGGGCCAGCAGCTCGCGCGCGTAGAGCTACGCGTGGGGCTTGTCGAACTGTTCACACGCCTGCCGGGTCTCCGACTCGCCGCCCCGGCCGCCGAGATTCCCCTCCGGACCGACATGGTGGTCTTCGGCGTTCATTCGCTGCCCGTGGCGTGGGACTGAAACGCACCACTGTCTCTCCGAACTGATCCCCCACGATAGATTCGGCGCCGCGACAGCTACTCCCGGCACGCACCAGGTGATCCGATCGGCACTTCACATCCGCCGAGCGGACATCCGGTGCGTGCCCCGCTGCGTTCGAACCGCAATGGCCGCAGTCAACGCCTATCAGCACTACGGCAGACAAGCGTCTTCGACCGATCAATGATTGACACCCCACCTTCCAACCGATAACTTGACCACCAAGTCTTGTTGATGCAGGAACATCGCGAGTTCCACACAGCACCAGACGATTACGTCGAAGTGCGCTCGCAGATTCCCCATGGATGTTCGGAACGCTCTCACGCCCAGCAGTTCACCGCCCCGAATGCGACGCCGCACCTACGCGGTACCGCAACCCGGGTTCGCAATATTCACGCACTGGAAGGAGCCAGGTGTTCGCCCTCAACGTTCGACGTCCCGAGAAGCCTGCGCCGGGAGCCACACACGAGCGAGCTGTCCGATGAGAACCATCGAGGAGACGGGCCTTTCCGTCGGCACCCGCGTTCCGCGTATCGAGGATGCTCGTTTACTCACCGGCACAGGCGTATTCGTCGACGATATCACCCGACCGGGCATGCAACATGCGTGTTTCGTACGCAGCCCCTACGCTCGCGCGCGGATTCTCGACGTCGACACGTCGGAGGCCCTCGCTATCGATGGCGTCACCGCGATATATCTTGCTTCGGAACTGAATTCCGGCGTACACGAGTTCAGGTACACCGCAGAGCGTGTCGCCGATCGTCTGATCCGTGTACCACTCGCGGAGAACGAGGTCCGGTTCGTCGGTGATCCGGTCGCCCTCGTCATCGCCACCGATCGCTACGTGGCGGAAGATGCAGCCGAGCGTGTCCTCATCGACTACGAGCCGTTGACTCCGGTGATCGATTACGAAACCTCCTATGATAGCCGAGAACTCGTGCATTCTTATGCTCCTCACAATCTGGCGGGTGAGCTCTCCGGTAGACCACTATCGGAGTTGGAGCCCCTCTTCGACAGTGCTGCGCATGTCGTCGAGCAGACTGTGCACCAGCAGGCCCACATGCCGATGCCGATGGAAACCCGGGGAGTGGTCGCAGAGTGGTCGGCGGCAGCGGGCGACATGACGCTCTGGACGTCCACCCAGGCACCCCACGAGGTTCGTTTGGTATGCGCGCGCGTCCTCGGAATCGACGAGCACCACGTGCGAGTGGTCGTGCGGGACACAGGCGGCGGATTCGGGCAGAAAGTAGTACCGCAGCGCGAGGAAATCTGCGTCATGCTGGCCGCAAGGAAGGCCGGGGTCGCACTCAAGTGGATCGAAGACCGGCAAGAGCATCTGATGTCTGCAGGAATGGCGCGTCAGGAGCATGGGACCGGACGTTTCGCGTTCGATGCAGACGGCATCATCCTTGCCGCCGACCTCGAACACGTGCAGAACGTGGGCGCCTACCCGATCACACCTCCCATGACAGCAGGCGGAGTAGTCGGCATGTTGTTCCCGGGACCGTACCGGGTTCCTGCCGCCACCTTCAGAACGAAGTTGTTGTACTCCAACACAGTTGGACGAGGAGCCTATCGCGGACCCTGGCAATTCGAATCGATGGCCCGTGAGGTGGCGCTCGACACGGCGGCACGGCGCCTCGACATCGATCCGATCGAACTGCGCAGGCGCAATCTGCTGCGAGTCGACGAACTGCCGGTATCGAACCCCAACGGTATGCCCTACTCCGACGCAACACCGCGTGAAACATTCGAGCAGGCGCTCGATATCCTCGACTATCCGGCATTCCGCCACGAACAGCACCTCGCGCGCCAGAGCGGTCGGTACATCGGAGTGGGCACCTGCACATACCTCGAGCCCACCACTGGCGCTACCGCGTTCCACGCCACGGAGGGTGCCACCATTCGGATCGAGCCGTCGGGCAAGGTCAACGTCTACGTTTCCGGTGGATCATGCGGTAACAGCCTGGAGACCACGGTGGTCCAGTTGACCGCCGACGCGCTCGGTGTCGAAATCGGGGATGTCAACACGATTCAGGGCGACACCGCGATCACTCCCTTCGGCGCAGGTACCGGCGGCAGCCGGTCGGGTTCGATGACCGCCGGCGCGGTGGCTCAGGCTGCCGGGGTCCTACGTGAGCGGATTCTGGCTATCGCTGCGCACGCGTTCGAAGTCGACACCGACGACGTCGAATTCCGGCAGGGTCGAGCCACTGTTCGAGGTGTCCCGAACCGGGAACTGAGCTTGGCCGACATCGCCGACATCGCCTACTTCCAAACCCTGACTCTCCCACCGGAGGTTCCCTCCGGTCTGGAGGTCAGCGAACGATACCGAGCAAAGAGTCCGCTGATCTGGGCCAACGCGAGCCACGTGTGCACATGCGAAGTAGACATCGAAACAGGCGAGGTAACACTGTTGCGCTACATAGTCAGTGATGACTGTGGCCCCATGATCAATCCGAACGTGGTCGAAGGACAGATCTACGGCGGCACGGTCCAAGGCATAGGTGGCGCCCTGTACGAGCATCTCGCCTACGACGACACCGGGAACCCGATCACGACGACCTTCATGGACTATCTACTCCCCACTGCCAATGAAGTCCCGGTCATCGAGTTGGGGCACATCGAAACCCCCGGCCCAGGCCCCGGCGGCCACAAGGGTGTGGGCGAAGGTGGAGCGATCGGCTCGGCTCCTGCCGTGGTCAATGCTGTCGTCGATGCACTGGCGCCGTTCGGGGTCGAAGTCGACCACCTGCCGTTGAGCCCCTCCACGATCATCGCGATGCTCGACGCCACTCGTGCCGAGGCGGTGGACGAGTGAAGCCCTCCGCGTTCGAATACCATCGGCCCACAACACCCGAGGAAGCTGCTGAACTCCTGGCAGAGTTCGGAGACGACGCGAAAGTCATCGCCGGCGGTCAGAGCTTGATGCCGATGCTCAATTTTCGACTGGCCGTGTTCGAGCACCTGATCGATATCGGACGACTCACCGACCTCACCGGTATCAACCATGATTCGGGATCCGTCGCGATCGGTGCCATCACGAACCAGGCAACAGTCGGAAGATCTGCTCTCATCCGCACGTCGGTGCCACTGCTGTCCCGAGCCACACCGCTCATCGGTCACTTCCCGATCCGCAATCGCGGCACACTCGGTGGTTCGGTTGCTCACGCCGATGCCGCTGCGGAGTACCCCGCGGTGGCACTCACTCTCGATGCCGAGATCGAGACACTCTCATCCGCCGGCCGACGAACCCTACCGGCCGCCGAGTTCTTCATCGGGATGTGGACCACAGCTCTGCGGGACGACGAAATTCTCACAAAGGTCACCTTCCCGATCCGGGAGGGGCGAAGCGGGTTCTCGATAGCCGAGTTTTCCCGCCGCAAGGGCGACTTCGCCATGGCCGGCGCGTGCGTGGCCGTCAAGGTCGACAACGATTTGCGAGTCGAGAGCTGCAGCATAGGACTCTTCGGTCTGGGGTCGATGCCGATCCGGGCGACCTCGGCGGAACGTTCCCTCGTCGGATGCTCGATCGACGAACTGCAGGTGCGCGACGTCGCCCACGCCGCGGTATCCGGCCTGGAGTCGGTTCCGGCCGACCTGCACGGTTCCGCTGCGTACCGCGTACGGGTCGGCGCAACGATGGTGGCACGCGCATTGAAGAGCGCTCTCGAGGAGGCAACAGATGACTGACGTCGACATTACGATCGAGGTCAACGGCACAGAGAGACGCTCAGCCGTCCCACCCCGGTTGACGCTGGCCGACTTCCTGCGGGTCAACTGCGGATTGACCGGTACGCATGTGGGGTGCGAGCACGGAGTCTGTGGCGCGTGCACGGTCTTGATGGAGGGTGAGGCCGTGCGGGCGTGCCTTCTCTTCGCAGTCCAGGCCGACGGTAGCTGCATCACCACCGTCGAGGGAATCGCATCACCCGACGGCACGCTCGCACCCATCCAGGAAGCGTTCCGCCAACACCACGGTCTCCAATGTGGATTTTGCACACCGGGTTTCATCGTCACTGCCACAGCACTGTTACGGGAGAATCCCGATCCGACGGACGAAGAGATCCGCGACGGAATTTCCGGAAGCATCTGCCGCTGCACCGGCTACCACGGGATCGTCGCCGCCATCCGTGCTGCGTCGACCACCACCTGAACCACAGGTCTTCTCCCCGGTCCAGATTTCGATCCACCGGATACGTCTATCCGGCCGCAACCAACGACTCAGCGGAGTCGCTCGTGAACAGAAATGAGCACACGATGTCAGGAAAGCTCGAAGGAAAAGTAGCCTTCATCACCGGCGCGGGCCGCGGTCAAGGACGAAGCCACGCCGTCCGTATGGCCGGAGAAGGCGCAGACATCATCGCGGTCGACGTCTGCAAGCAACTCGACGGCGTCAAGATTGCCATGTCGACGCCCGATGATCTCGCCGAAACAGCCACCCAGGTCGAAGCGTTGGGCCGGCGCATCCATGCAGTCGAAGCGGACGTGCGCGACGAAGACGTCATGACAGAAGTTGTGAGGGAGGGCGTCGAAAAGTTCGGACGCCTCGATATCGTTGTGGCCAACGCCGGATTGGCCAGTGAAGGTGCGAACCTCGACGAGATGACCCAAAAGGCATGGCGCGACATGATCGACGTCAACCTGACAGGGGTATGGACCACGACGAAGGTAGCGACTCCCCATATCGTGGCCGGCGGCCGCGGGGGATCGATCATCTTGACCAGTTCCGTCGGCGGCTTGCGTGGCGCGCGGCATATCGGTCATTACATCGCGGCAAAGCACGGCGTCATCGGCCTGATGCGCACATTGGCGTTGGAACTGGGCGACAAGCGTATTCGTGTCAACACGTTGTGCCCCACCAATGTGGGCACACCGATGCTCCTCAATGACGACACCTACCGACTCTTCCTACCAGACCTGCCGAACCCGACGAAGGAGGACTTCGCCGAAGTGGCTCAGATGGGACAGGTGCTGCCGACACCGTGGGTCGAGCCAGAGGACATCAGCGCGGCGGCACTGTTTCTCGCGTCCGACGATGCTCGCTTCATCACCGGCGTCGCCCTACCGATCGACGCTGGATCGTTGCTCAGATAGGAACTTGTAGAGCAGGGGTACCTCCGAGCGCGACAGCCCGAATCACGCCCCGTCGCGCGTGGTCGGTCGAAAGTGATCGAGAATGTTCCGCCGTCAGCTTCACCCACATGACTCATTTGTGCGTCAAGTCCGAGAGGTCGATCATGCGCCGAATCTCACCGTATCCGAAGTTCGTCTCAGCACTGTGCAGCAGTGCACTGGTCCTGTTTGTTGCTGCCTGCGGAGCCAACACCGCAGACAGCGAACCCGGACGGGAGGAGGGCAGTCCCGTGGCAGGTGGATCGATGACGATCATGCAACCTGCGGAGCCCCCGTCCATGGACCCGGCGTCGATGTCCAATGTCTTCGCGTTTCACGCAGCATTGGGCAATGCGCTGTACGGAACGTTGATGATCAACGACACCGACACGTTCGAGATCGAGTACAAGATGGCCACCGACTTCTCGACCTCCGACGGCGGAATCACGTACAACCTGGCGCTCCGGCCCGACCTGATGTTCACCGACGGCACCCCGCTCGACGCCGCAGCCGTCAAGTTCAATTGGGATCGCCTGCGCGATCCCAGTCTCGGTTCGACCTCGACCAGGCAAGCAGTCCAGGTTGCCGACACCGAGGTTGTCGATGCCACGAATCTGAAGGTCACGATGGTGGCACGGAACCCGCATTTCGCGGAATCGCTCGTTGCCGGGGCGCTCAATTGGATCGCGTCACCCACCGCTCTACAGCAGGGGCGGGAAGCGTTCGACGAGAATCCGGTCGGCGCGGGACCGTTCACACTGGTCGACTGGACCCGCCAAAGCGCTATCGAGCTGGAGAAGAACCCCGGCTACTGGGACGCACCCAAGCCCTACTTGGACCACCTCACGATCAAAGGCGTTCACGACACCAACCAACGCATCAACGCGATGATCACCGGCGCCGCAGACCTGTCTCTGGAGTCGACCATGGCCAACATCAACAAGGCTCGTGAGGCCGGGCTGCAGACAGAGGTCGTCCCCACCGGCGGCGGCCAGATGATCGGAATGAACGAGCGTCGTGCCCCGTTCGACGATGTGCGCGCCCGCCGTGCCGTGAGATTGGCTTTGGATCTCGATGCTCTCAACACCGTCGTGTACAACGGCGAAGGTGAAGTCCCCGAGACCTTCTTTCCCGAACAGTCACCCTTCTTCAGCGACGTCGCCTTCCAGGAATCGGACCCCGACGAAGCCCAACGACTGTTCGACGAACTGGCCGCAGAAGGCACGCCTGTCCGCTTCTCCTTCGCTTCCTTCCCCACCACTGATTCCAGGATTCTCGCCGAAGGTGTGCAAGCGCAGCTGAGTGCGTACGACAACGTCGAGGTGGGTGTCGACATGCTCGACGCCGCGACGGCCACCACGCGGCTCACTACCGGCGACTTCGACATGATCATCACCGCCACAATCGTCCAGGACCCCGATTTCGCGCTGTGGACCGCGCTGCATTCCCAATCGACGGGCAACTTCACAGGCACCAACGATCCCGAACTCGACGCAGCTCTCGATACCGGACGCATCAGTGAGGCGTTCGATGACCGCAAGGCCGCCTACGACACCGTGCAGGAACGCTTGATCGAGGTGGTCCCGGGCATCTGGTACGTCCGTGCAATTCCCTCGGTCATGTACAGCAACGACGTCCATGGCGTCGAGTTGTACACGCTCGGCTCGCCTCTGCCAGAGGAGCTGTGGATCGCCTGACAACATTGTGGATCTGGGCCCGGAATCCAGGCTCAGATCCACACTTTGTGCTGGATCAATCGCAATAACCGTGCAGGAAGACCCGCACCCCCGCGCGCACATGCTCTTCGGTCGAACGCCCCCCGCCCGAGGTGTCCCGGCCGATCAATGCCATCAGATGGAATGCGGCGAGCATCGGATCGTCGAGATTCAGCCCGTCCAGGTTCTCGAGACGATCGGCGAGGTGCCGGCGCACGCGTAGCGGCCCGGCGTCCCTCCATGCGTCGATGGCAGCGGGCGGAATGTGGTCGATGTCGGCTTGTATCTGACGGACGAGAGCGAAGTGGGTGACGTACTCCTCGTCCCACACCAGGGCAACGCCCAGGTCGGTGAGGTCGTCCTCGAGGTCGGTGACCTTACGCAGGTAGTTGTCGATCGCGGACATGTGCCCGGCCGCGACGCGATCGGAGCTCGCGGTGATGACGGCCTGGAAGAGCGTCGCCTTGTCGCCGAAATGGTTGTAGATCGTCCGCGTCGAGACGCCCGCTTCTTTGGCGATCACGTCGATGCCTGCCCGCGTGTATCCGTCGCGGGCGAACACCTCGAGCGCCCCGGTCAGAATCGATTCTCGCTTGTCAGCACGTAGCGCCATGATCCACACCTTAGTAAGTACAACAGATATTGCACTTTTTACATTACTAGTTGTACTTTACCTGTGCACCCAACGACCGAGGAGACACCGCATGACACGGATAGCAATCATCGTCGGCAGCACCCGCCCCGGACGTCGCGCCGCAACAGTGGCGCAGTGGGTCCACGGGGTCGCCCAGCAACACCGACCGGACGACACCTACGACGTCATAGACCTGCGCGACTACGACCTGCCGCACCTCGACGAGTCCGCGCCCGCGATCTTCGGCACGTACGAGAAGGAGCACACACGACGGTGGGCCGCGACGATAGGGGCGTACGACGGATTCGTCTTCGTCGCACCGGAATACAACCACTCCTTCCCCGGTGCATTGAAGGACGCCATCGACTTCCTGTTCGACGAATGGGCCGACAAGGCAGCGGGATTCGTCACGTACGGAGTCCAAGCCGGAGGAGTGCGGGCAGCCGAACACCTTCGGCTCGTACTGGCCGAGGTCAAGGTCGCGACCGTACGCACCCAGGTAGTGCTGTCGCTGCACCACGACTTCGACATCACCGACCCACTGGAATCCGGAGCATTGACACCTGGGCAACACCAGGAACCGGCGCTGACCGACCTGATCGACGAGGTCTCCGCCTGGTCGGAAGCACTGAAATCGCTGCGAGTGCCCGCATGACCGCCGTCATCGGCCGGGCCGGGCAACGCGCGGCGGTTCGGCCGATGACCGTGACGCTGGTCGTCGTACTCAACATGCTGATGGTGGTGCTCGACACCACGATCGTCCACATCGCGATCGGCACCCTTGCCCGCGAGTTCCACGCCACGATGACCGACATCCAGTGGGTGACCACCGGATACGTCCTCGGGCTGGTCACCATCATCCCGATCACCGCCTGGGCG
This sequence comes from Rhodococcus artemisiae, assembly GCF_036327795.1. Classification (NCBI taxonomy): domain Bacteria; kingdom Bacillati; phylum Actinomycetota; class Actinomycetes; order Mycobacteriales; family Nocardiaceae; genus Rhodococcus; species Rhodococcus artemisiae. The sequence continues at coordinate 105,070 of NZ_JAUTXY010000018.1, read as the reverse complement.
GTCGGACGCTTCGGCACCAAGCGGCTCTACCTCACCGCAATCATCTTGTTCGTGCTCGGCTCGGTCCTGTGCGCGTGCGCATGGGATGTGTGGTCGCTGGTGGTCTTTCGTGTAGTGCAGGGACTCGGTGGCGGCATGCTGATGCCGGTCGGCATGACCATCGTGCTCCGCGCAGCGGGCGAAGGCGAAAACGGCCGGCTCATGAGCATGCTCGGCATCCCACCTCTCATCGGGCCACTGATCGGCCCGGTACTGGGCGGCCTCCTCATCGACGCGGCATCGTGGCGTTGGATCTTCCTGATCAACGTCCCCGTCGGTCTCGTCGGCGTGCTCCTCGCCGCCCGCCTTCTCCCCACCGACCCGAACCGCACTCGACGCAGCCTCGACTGGATCGGGCTCGCGTTGCTGTCATGCGGACTCGCAGTGTTGGTCTTCGGACTCACCGGCGGAGGAATCATGTTCGCCGCACTCGGCGGCCTGCTCGGGGCCGGATTCGTCGTCCGGTCGCTTACGACCGACGAGCCGCTCATCGAACTCCGATTGTTTCGTCGCCGCAGACTCGCCGCGTCGGCTCTCACCCTCACGTTCGCGGCAGCGGCGTACTTCGGGTCCATGGTCCTGCTGCCGCTCTACTATCAGATGGTTCGCGGGGAGGACGCACACACCACCGGACTGCTGAGTGTTCCGCAGGTTGTGGCGACCGGCCTCACGATGCAGGTGGCCACGCGCCTGGTCGATCGGGTTCCACCCGGCCGAGTCGTCGCGCTGGGCACGATCATTGCCCCCACCGGGGTTCTGCTCTTCGCCGTCCTCGTCTCTGCCGATACCCCGTATTGGCAGCTCATGGCCGCTATGTCGGTGATGGGCGTCGGCATCGGTATGACGCTCATGCCTGCTACTGCCGCGGGAACCCGCGGCCTCACCCACGACGAGGTGCCCTCCGCCAGCACCGGGCTGATGATCATTCAGCAGGTCGCGGTCGCGTTGGGTACTGCCGTGTTCTCGGCCGGGCTCGCGCGGTCCGTCACCGAGCGCCTGCCCGAGGTGCAGGATCTCGAGCAGGCCTTCCTACTCCCCGAGTCTTCCCTTACTCTCCTGGCGGATGCTTTCCGTTCCACCTACCTGTGGGTGGCCGTAATATTGGCCGCTGCGCTTCTCCCCGCACTGTTTCTTCCACGCCGACGCATCGAGGTATGACATGCACGCAATACGACTGCACGCCTTCGGCGTTCCCGACAACCTGATCCACGAGTACCTTGCGGACCCTGTTCCAGGGCCCGGCGAAGTCCGTGTCGCGGTCGAAGCAGCCGGAGTACACACCATCGAGACGAAGATCCGGCGTGGCGAGACAGTGGGACCGCATCTGCCACCGGCACTTCCGCTCGTTCCGGGCGGGGAGGTCGCCGGTACAGTCGATGCGGTCGGCGACGGCGTCGAGCCCACATGGATCGGTCGGAGGGTCGCTGCGCACCTCGACGGCCACGGCGGCTACGCCGAACTCGCCGTCGCTCGCGTGGAAAACCTCTACCCCATCCCCGACGACCTGTCCGCCGACGTCGCCGTCGCGATGGTCGGCACCGGTGCAACCACGCTGGGTCTACTGCACGCCACACAACCGACGGTCGACGATGCCGTCCTCGTCCTCTCTGCCGCCGGTGGCATCGGCACGCTGCTCGTCCAGAGCTTGCATCGTGAGGGCATTTTCGTCGTGGGGGCCGCCGGTGGTGCGACGAAGACCGCACAAGTGCACGACAACGGTGCCGATATCGCGGTGGACTACAGCGATCCCGACTGGCCGGAGCGCCTTGTCTCTGCACCCCGGGTGAGTGTCGTGATGGACGGCGTCGGCGGCCGAATCGGGCGACAGGCTCTCGAACTTCTCGCCCCTGCTGGCCGGATCATCCTCTACGGGTGGGCATCCGGCTCACCCACCGAGATCGCAACCACCGACCTGATCTCCCGGCAGCTCACAGCAACCTGGGCGCTGGGGCCACGCATGGTTCCGCCGGGCGGGTGGGATGCATTGCGCTCGACCTCCTTGGCGCGTGCTGCGGGCGGGGAGTTCCGACCGCTGATCACACGCTTCCCTTTGTCGGAGGCCGCAGCAGCGCACGCGGCGGTGGAGGGCCGGACAGCGCGCGGGAAGGTGATCCTCACCGTCTGACCTCCACCTACACGCGGTGCCCCAGTTACTCTCGGGTCAAGATGTGGTATTCGTGCAGCAATTGGCCGATCTCGTTCTCGTCCAGCTTCTTGCTCAGCCGTCGACGCATCAGCTTCGGCAGCGGGACGTTCTCTTCCTTCTTGTCATTGAGGAAGTACGTTGCCTGCAGCAGCTTCCGGATATCGTATGTCGATCCGAACACCTCGGGCACACCACGTTCGATGCCCAGCAACTCGTATGCAGCCTCCATTCCGGTGCGGACCGAATACTCGGTGGTGAAGATGCAGTCGCGGGTAGTTTCCGCGAACTGTCCGAGGAAAGCGAAGTTGACGGCACCTTCCGGGACCACGTCCGGTCGGTCCCCCGCCTGACGCGGCATGAAGAACGAGGTGACGTAGGGCATCATCACCGGCACCGTCTTCGCGGCATTCGCTGCGAGCTCCGGGATGTCTCCGATCGGAACACCCATGTGGTACAGCCATTCCTGAGTGATCTCTTCGCCCGTGCACTCCTGCATCGGCTTCTTCACATAGTCGCCCGGAACGTCGACGAACAGCGAATACACCCACACGACGATCTGATCCTTGGGCTGCTGCTTGAAATGGGGCTGACGGTTCACTGTCCAGCTCATCAGCCACTTCGAATCCCGGGCGGTGACGATGCCACCGGTGACGACACGTCCACTGAACGGATCCCGCTTGCAGATCTTCTGGATGTACTCGGGGATACGTTCGTCGAGTGTCGTGACGGTCGCGGACTCCCATTTGGTTTCGGGGATGTGCGCACCGAACACGTCGGGGCGACCGAAGGCAGGATCCTTCTCTGCGATCCGACGCCACAGATCCCATGCCGGCGCGGGCCCCTCGTCGAGCCGAGCCGGTGTGTGGTGATCGCCGTTGTTCGAATTCTCCGTCAGCGAGCCGATGGTGGTGAGCACGAGATCATCGAGACCCAGATCGACGCCGCCCTCGGCTCCGTCGGAGATCCAATGGATACGGGTGGCCTGTTTCCGTTCGGACGTGATCTCGAAATCGATGTCCGTGACCTCGGTGTCGAAGCGGAAATTCACGCCCTGATCGAGCAGCCACGTGTACAGCGGAAGCACGAGCGACTCGTACTGGTTGTACTTGGTGAACTTCAGGGTGCTCAGATCCGGTAGGCCGCGGATATGGTGGATGAAGCGGTGCAGATACAGCTTGATCTCGAGCGCACTGTGCCATTCCTCGAACGCGAACATGGTGCGCCAGTACAGCCAGAAGTTGCTGTCGAGGAACTCGCGGCCGAATACTTCGTCGATACGCTTGTTCTCGAGTTCCTCACGTGGAGTGAGGAACACCTTCGTGATGTCCTTCTGAGCCTTCGAGCTCATGTCGAACTCGAAGTCGGTGTGTGCGTCCTGCCCACGCTTCTCCGTGACGCGCTGAAGCGAGTAGTTCGGATCATCCTTGTTCAGCCAGTAGAACTCGTCGAGCACGCTGGCGTCGTCGACCTCGAGCGACGGGACTGACCGGAACAGATCCCACAGACACTCGAAATGATCCTCCATCTCGCGTCCACCGCGGATGACGAACCCCTTCTTCGGCTCCTTGATTCCGTCGAGTGCACCGCCTGGCAACTTCAGCCGTTCGAGGATCGTGATCCGGTTGCCGGCCATCCTGCCGTCGCGGATCATGAACGCTGCCCCCGCCAGCGAAGCCAGGCCCGAGCCGACGAACCACGCCGACTTGTCGTCCACGCCCTCCGGCTTGCGTGGACGTGCGAATGCCTCGTAGTTGCCGCTGCTGTAGTACATCGCGCCTCAGTTCTCGTCTCAGGAGTATCGGTAGAAACCTTCGCCCGACGCGAGGCCGAGCTTGCCTTTGTCGATGTAGTTCTCCTTCAGCCACACCGCGAGTTTCTGCTGCTCATCGTCGCCGTTGGCCATGATGTTGTACGGGGTGGAGAGGCCGATGATGTCGTAGATCTGGAACGGTCCGATCGGCGCGCCCGTCGCAATCTTCCACGTCTTGTCCACTGCTTCGGGGTCGGCGTATCCGCCGGCAGCGAGCTGCGCAGCCGAGGAGAGGAAGGGCACGAGGAGCGAGTTCAGGACGTACCCGGCCTTCTCCTTGTGCAGTTCGATGGGCACCATGCCGATCTCGGTCGCGAATTCGACCACTGCCGCGAACACTGCCGGGTCCGTATCGGGAGTGCCCATGATCTCGGCTGTGTTGAATTGCCAGACCTGGTTCGCGAAGTGCAGCGCGAGAAACCGATCGGGGCGCCCGGTGGACTCCTTCAGGTCGCTCGGGAGTAACGTCGACGAATTGGTCGCGAAGACGGTCTTCGACGGCGCTGCAGCCCCGATCTTCCCGTAGATCTCCTGCTTGAGTGACAGGATCTCCGGAACCGCTTCGACAACAAGGTCGGCGTTCGCCACTGAGTCTTCCAGATCCATTGTCAGTGTGAGTCTTTCGCGCGCTTCCCGAACAGCCTCCTCGGTGGCACCTGCGACGTCCCGCTTGTACGTCTCACCCAATCCGGCAAACCGCTCTCGTGCGCCGTCGAGCGCTTCATTGCTGATGTCGTAGGAGGTGATGTCGAATCCCTTGTATGCCGACTGGAACGCTATCTGGGACCCCAGAACGCCGGCACCGAGTACAGTGACTTTTCGAATTTCACTCATGCGTACCTCCTTGTGGACCTGCCGGGCCTTCGCCGTTTCCGCCGGTCGGATGACTACCGAAGCCTCGTACAGTCGGCGGTTAACGAAGGGCGTCGGAGACACCAACAAATCGAGATCCGGAATTCCGGACGGAAACCAGATGCGCAACGGATACTGGAGCGATTCGCAATCTATCACAACAAACTCCGGTGTCGGCGGAATACTGAACTCGACGAAACCTCCGTTTGTACCGGGCCTCTGCCAGCGTCGAATCCACGGCACGACCGGCCACCTCCAACACCAATCTACGGCGATCGGTTTCGGTGCGCAGCGCACCGCGCAAGACCTCCTCGCCGGAACCCACAGTGACCATCCGTACGGTTCCGTCGACGGAAGCACCCGCATCCGAAGCGGCACCACCGATGTCGTCGACGTCCACTCCGACCACCACTGACGCGACCGCACCCGCGCCGACATCGACCCCTCCGTGCCGACAACGTCGCCCAGCGAGCGATGACGCGCAGAAATTCACCCCTCGATTTAACCCTCCCCCGCGACCGACACGGTTCATGCGCAGGAGAAGAGTGATAGAAAACTCTGGGAGACCATTCGAGGAGGAGTTTCTATTCGCCACGGGACGATTGTGCAGAACCACCGTTTCAACACGACACCTGAATACACCATTGCCGAGAAATGCGCGCTGGACACGCCATCGACATACCGCAGCCTCGGGAACCGTACTCGTCCTGGAAAGGCAAAAGAATGTGCACTCGAGTCGTCTGGAACGAACCCTCCGGTGGTGTGCTTGTCGGCCGCAACATGGACTACCACCGCGATACCGGGACGAACCTGTGGTCGCTTCCTCGCGGTGTCGAACGCAACGACGGTGTCGGAGGAAACCTGGCCTGGAGGGCGAAGTACGGCAGCGTCGTGGCGGGGGCCTACGACATGATGACCGTCGATGGTATGAACGAGGAGGGTTTGGCAGGGCACGTTCTCTGGCTCACCGAATCCACTTACGGCACATACGACAACAGCAAACCCGGACTCAGTATGGCCGTCTGGATGCAGTATTTCCTCGACAACTTCGCGACAGTCGACGAGGCAGTGTCGTGGATCGACCGCACAGGCGTACAGGTAGTGCCGCTGGGCGACCCAGCTACCGGTGAAGTCCCGGCAGTGCACTTGGCCCTGGATGACGCGACCGGAGACTCTGCGGTCATCGAGTACCTCGATGGCAAGGCCGTGATCTGGCACAGCCGCGACCACGTCGTCATGACCAACTCCCCCACCTACGACAAACAGATCGACTTGCTGAGGCAGATCGAGGGTTTCGGGGGCGACAAGCCGATCCCCGGCACCGACTCTGCATCCGACAGGTTTGCCCGCGCCGCACATTACGTCGGCCGCCTACCGGATCCGGAGAACCCGGTCGAGGCCGTCGCAGGAATCCTCAGCGTCATGCGCAATGCAGCGCAGCCATTCCGAACACCGGCTCCAGGAAAACCCTATGTTTCGCAGACGATCTGGCAGACCGTTGCCGATCTGACCAACAAGCGATACGTGTTCGAGTCGACCACCCGACCCAACATCGTGTGGGTCGATCTGGACGATCTCGACTTCAGCGAGGGTGCGCGGGCGGGCAAGCTGGATCTTCTCAGCGACACCGCACTACAAGGTGGCCTTGCCGGTGAGGTGTCGGGCCACTTCGAGAAGAGCGACCCGATGCAGTTCCTCACACTCCCGTCCTGAACCACCACTGCGGACACCTCCTGCCCGCAGTGTCGGCGTCGAACCGATTTTTCGGCGGATCGAGGGTCGCGTGGGCAGGTGGGGCGTGCTGCGGTGGTCGCGGTTGCGTCGTTCTGCGGACCAGCGCCGGCACCAGGGGTCGACGACACCACCGAGGCCCCCGCCTCGACGACCCGCACCCCACGCATCGTCGACGACTCGGCCGCCCCGACATCACCTTCGGCGACGACGAGTGCACATATGCACTCGCGACCGATTTCGGTGTCGTCTTCTTCAATCGCCTCTATCACAAGGACCATACGGGCCCGGTCCCGCAAGGTGAATGGTGTGCAGGACTGGACGATTTCGTCGCAGCAATCGAACCGCTACTCGACGCTTGAATGAAGCATCCATCGACCAGGAGGACGAACACGCCGTGAGCGACTTCATACGGCTGGACCCCCCAGGTCATCGACGAGATCGTGCCGATCAGTTCATCGAAGCCCTCACCCAGCTCCGCGACGCCGACACGTAGCCATCGCCCTTTCCCCCACGCGTCCCAGCCTCCCACACCTGCAATTGCGGTTGTGGGAAGCTGGGATCGTCGCGGGAATTATGGTGGGACCGGTTGTGCTAGCGTCGAACCGATTTTTCGGGCGGATCGGGGGGTCGCGTGGGCAGGTGGGGACATGCAGCGCTGGGTGCTGCGGTGGTCGCGGTTGTGTCGTCCTGCGGACCAGCGCCGGCACCAGAGGTCGACGACACCACCACCGAAGCCGCCGCCCCGACAACGCGCACACCTCGCATCGTCGACGACTCGGGCCGCCCCGACATCACCTTCGACCCGTGCCTCGACCTCCCCGACGACGTGATGACCGCGGCCGGCTACGACGCGGCGCACAAAGAGTTCGCGGACATGCCGATGGGGTCGTATACGTTTCTGGCATGCTACTACCGCGGAACTGTCCAAATACCCGGAGTCTTGGCGCGATATGACCTCAACGTCATGGCTGGCAATGTCTCGCTGGACGAAGAACTGAAGAAGAACGGTCAGTTCGCAACTGAGATCACCATCAACGGGCGTCCGGCGTTACGGGAGATCGGTACGAACGGCGACAACGAGTGCACATACGTACTCGAGACCAACTTCGGCATCGTGCTCTTCAATCGGCTCTATCACAAGGACCATACGGGTCCGGTCCCGCAAAATGAATGGTGCGCGGGACTGGACGATTTCGTCGCGGCAGTCGAGCCGCTCCTCAAGGCTTGAAAGAAACTCCACCCACCGAGAGGACGAACCCGCCGTGAGCGACTTCGTGAGGCTAGACCCCCACGTCATCGAGGAGATCGTGACGATCTGCAACAGCGTGCTCTCTGAGCTCCGAGCGGCTAGTGCGATCACGTCGAGGCTCGGCTTCGCTGAGGGCTTCGGCGACTTCGAGTCCGCCAAGCAACTTGCCGCCGGCTACGCCCGCAAAGGCGCGGGCACGCCCGAGTCCGCCCGCGAGCGCGTCGATCAGTTCATCGAAGCTCTCACCCAGCTCCGCGACGCCTTCGCCTCCGGCGGCGAAGCTTTCCTCGGCGCCGAGTTCGACTGGGTACGGCAGCTTCAGGCGATCGACGTCGACACGTAGCCGGCCCACCCTTCCCGCGCGAATGCCGGCTTCCCACAGCAGCGATTGCTGCTGTGGGAAACCGGAACCGTCGCGGGAATCATGTTGTGCTGATACCTATCCGGAAGATCAGGTATTGCGCCCACCGTTCACACCGATGATCTGGCCCGTGATGTACCCGGCTTCCTCCGAGCAGAGGAACGAACACGCTGCCGCGATATCCTCCGGTTTGCCGGCGCGTCGGACCGGAGTTCGGTCGGCGTGTTCATCGACGCTGCCGCCGAGCAGACCGTCCCGTTCCGATCCGCGGAGCATCGGGGTATCGACGAACCCTGGTGGGATCGTGTTCACGGTAATTCCCGAAGGGCCCAGTTCGAGCGCGAGCGATTTCGTGAATCCGACGAGCCCGGCCTTCGACGCCACGTAGTGCGTCATGAACTGCTGACCACCTTGAGCGCTGGAGGACGAGATATTGACGATCCTCCCCCACCCCGCCTTCGTCATGTCGGGCACCACGGCCTGGCACGCATAGAACGGGCCCGACAGGTTGATCGCGAGGGTTCGCTCCCACACTTCGTCGGTGATGTGCCCGAACTTCTTGAATCCGGTGATACCGGCGTTGTTGACGAGAACCGACACCGCCCCGAGGCTGTCCCGCACGCTTTCGACAGCAGCGTCCACCTGAGACCGGTCCGACACGTCGACGTCGCCGAACGCGGCTGCAGTGTAGCCGTTTTCGAGGATCTCCTCGACGACCGTCTTGGCCGATGCGGCGTTCAGGTCGAGTACGGCTGTCGCGTAACCGTCGGCGGCGAGCCGGTGCGAGATGGCCCGGCCGATGCCCGAACCACCACCCGTCACGAGTGCAACCTTGGCGGTCATTGCACGACCTCCTCACCGACGAGTGATGTGCGGAGCATCAGACGTGCCGACTGCTCTCCGTACGGGCACGCGCGGTGCAGCATGCCGGTGTTGTCCCAGATGACGACGTCGCCCACCCGCCACTTGTGCCGGAGGGTGAAGCGGTCCTGCGTCGACCAATCCAGCAGCCGTGTGAGCAGGTCCTTGCTCTCGTCCTCCGATCTGCCGACCACCCGCTCAGCTGTGGATCCGAGCACCATGGACTTCTTCCCTGACCCTCGGGTCCAGACCAGCGGGTGTTCGCGCGAGGGATTGCGGTCCCACGCCGCCCGCTCCTTCGGGTCAGGATCGGGATACACGAGCAACTGGGACGCCGCGAAGCTGTGCACCACACGTGTGCCCTCGAGCTCCGCCTTGAGATCGTCCGGCAGTTCCTCGTATGCGGCGTAGGTGTTCGCGAATTCGGTGTCGCCGGTGTCGTCGTCGGACACCTGCCGCGCCATGAGGACGGTCGCCTTGTCCGGGATCTCGGCGGTGGTGCCGTCGATGTGCCAGAAGAATGTGCCTTCCCGATATGCAGCGAGCTTGCTCTTCGTCGCGTCGCGGGTGACCTTCTGGATCTCCGGGTGCTCCGAGTCGCCGCCGAGCGGGAGTTGCGCGACCTTCCCCAGCAGCCGGCTGAACGCGACGAGGTCGCCGTCGGACAGATTTGCCTCACGGAACACGACTACACCGCGTCGGTTCAGTGCATCCGAAGCGACGTCGGCGACGCCCTGATCCACGAGTTCGGGCCCGGACAAGCCGCTGATCTCGACGCCCGTTGTGGGTCCGATATCGGTGACGGTGTAGGCCATGGCGTCAGACCTCGGGTTCGACGACTGTGTCGAAGAACGCAGCACCCGAGTCGGGGATCTTCGGCTGACGGAACACGTTGACCGGGTACGACACCATGACCAGCGAGTACATCAGGTGCAACAATGTGGTCTCGGCCTCGGGCAGTTCCTCCAGGTCGAATCCGTTGAGGTAGTCGATCGCCTCCTCGGCGCGCGGAGCGATCGCATCGTAGAAGCGGTCGAGTTCGTCGATCGTGCGGGCCATACGCGTGTCGTAGCGTTCCTCGCGGGTGGCCAGCGCCCACTCGTCGACAAAGGGCTCGAGGTCCCGGAATGATTCCGGCAGAGTCGAATTCGTCATCGGTTCGTCCTTACTTGGAGCTGAGGTTCTGGTGTGTGGTGACCGTGTCGCGGACAACCTTGTGGAAGTTGCGGATCATCAGTTCCTGATCCGACAGGTGGAACTCCCGGTTGGCACCCGTCGCCAGGGCCGAATGCGTCGCTTCGACTGTGTTCGAGTCCTGCATCGCGAACTCGATGGTGGTCTGTGCGGTCATCTCCTGGGCCAGACGCTCCGCTGCGTTGCGCGGCGGCGGGAAGTAGATGTCGAGCTCGTAGCTGTGCTCGCCGACCGTCTCGGGCCAGTACTGGTACGTGATGTAGAAGTTGCGGGCCCAGATCTGCACCGAGAAGTTCGGGAACAGCCAGTAGGCATCATTGCCCCAGGACTTGATGTTGCCGGGGTTGAGGACGTCGGGCAGCGGGCCGATGTCCTGCACGTCGTCGGGGCCGAACAGGCCGGCGCGCAGCAACTTGTAGATCCAACGCTGGTTGCGCTGGGCGGGGCCGAGCTCACCGGGCTTGCGCGGGGGCAGCTGCGGCGGGCCGGGCACCGAGTTCAGCATGTGCGAGGTGAACAGGTCGTAGTAGTAGGAGTCCGGCGGTGGCACGAGCTTCTCGGCCTTCGACACGTCGCGATCGATGAATCGGCCGTGCACATACGGCGGGTGGTACCACTCGAGGATCGTGTCGATGGAGAGCTTCCAGTTGCCCTTGACCTTGGTCTTGTAGCCGTAGTGCTCCGTCATCTTCTCGAACGGGTAGCTCTCGACCGCGGTGAACTTCTCACCGAGGAACGAGCGCAGCGGCTGAGCGTGGGGGTCGAAGTTGACGAAGATGAATCCGGCCCACGTGTCGCAATGCAGCTCGGGCATACCGAGGGCGCCCTTGTCGAGGTCGAAGAACTGTTCCTCGTTGGTGACGTGGTCGACCTTGCCGTCGAGCCCGTAGCGCCACCCGTGGTATTTGCAGGTGAAGGCCTTGCAGGAGCCCTTGGTCTCTTCTGCGGGATGCTCCTGCCACACCACCTTGTTGCCGCGGTGGGCGCACACGTTGTGCAGCGCCTTGACCGTGCCGTCGGCCTGCTTGACGATGACGATCGAGCCGAGCCCGACGAGTTCACGTGTGAAATAGCTGCCGACGCGCGGTAGCTGGTCGATGCGCCCGACCTTGAGCCACGACCGCTTGAACACCGCTTCGCGTTCGGCGAGGAAGAACTCTTCGGAGACGGCGTCGTCGTAGCTGACGGGTCCGGTTCCCAGCTCCGGATATCTCGGGGTGAACTTCCCCTGGCCGGTGGCCAATTTCTCTTGGATTGCCATGGTATGGCGCCTTTCTCGTAGCATATCTGTGGTGTGTGGTCAGATCACGCCATCTGCGCGCAGGGTCGCGATCTCACTCGGGGTTCGAGCGAGAAGTTCTTGCAGAACGGAGTCGGTGTCGGAACCGAGTTCTCGTCCCAGCCATCGGATCTCGCCGGGAGTGTCGGACAGTGCGGGAATGACGTCGGGAACGGCGAGAGGGCCGATTCGCGACTCGGCGGTCGTGATGGTGCCCCGGTGCAGGTACTGCGGATCGTCGAATATGTCGGCGATCGAGTACAGCGGCCCGGCCGGTACCTCCGCGTCGACACATCGCTTGATCACCTCGTCGCGACTGAGTGATCCGACCCACCCGGAGACCAGGGAGTTCACCTCGTCGCGGGCCTTCAGCCGTGCAGCCTTGGGGCCGAACAGATCCGGGCTCGCCAGGTCCGGGTCGCCCATCGCCTTGGCGAGACGGACGAACATGTCGTCGTGGGAGCACGCTATCGCGACCCATCCGCCGTCGGCGGCCTGGTAGTGACTGTGAGGGGTGACGTTGACGGTGTCGGCGCCCATGCGTTCCCGAACGAAGCCGAACTGCTGAAACGCTGGGGCCAACTCGTCGAGCGCGCGGAAGATCGTTTCGTACAGCGCCAGGTCGACGACCTGCCCGTGGCCCGTGCGTTCCCGCGCCTGCAGCGCCGTGAGCACTCCGATCACCCCGTACAATCCGGTCATGTAATCGGCCAGTGACGTCGACCCCGGCGTCACGGGCGGGCCGTCCGGTTCGCCGGCGAGGTAGGCCAGGCCGGAGAACGCGTGAGCGACCCGAGCGAAGCCCGGGAGGTCGCGGTTGGGCCCGCTCTGGCCGTATGCGGACACCCTCAGCATGATGGTGCGCGGATTGATGGCGTGGATCTCGTCGAATCCGAATCCGAAGCGTTCCATCACTCCGGGCCGGAAGTTCTCGATGACGATATCGGCGTCGGCAATCAACTCCCGCAGGATCTGTTGTCCGCGAGGATCTGTCAGGTCCAACGTCACCGACCGCTTGTTGCGGGCCTCACTGAGCCAGACGAGGGTGTCGCCGCACTCCGTCTCGGTTCCGAATCGGCGCAGGTGGTCGCCCACACCGGGGCGCTCGATCTTGATGATCTCCGCCCCGAACTCACCGAGCACCGTCGCACAGAACGGTCCGGCGATGAAGGTGCCCAGGTCCAGGACCTTGATTCCGTCGAGCGCGTGCATGAGTCAGCCTTCCGCGGGAGCGGCTGCACGATGGTTGCCGGCATCCGCGACGGTGTTCCCGTCCGGGTTCGTCCAGGGCTTGTCGTCCCAAGCCCGGTCCAGCGGCTGCATATAACCGCCGACCGGGAAGAACGCTCGCTGCGCGTAGGTTTCGTAACCGATGCCCTGGTTCATCTGATCGAGGAATGCGCGCTTGAGCTGGTGAGTGAACAGCTGACGGGTGTAGCGCAGGGTCAGCGGGGGCTTCTTGACAAGGTCGCGGGCCAGATCCCACGCGCGATCGAGCAGCTTGTCCTTCGGGAGCACCTCCGCGACGACGCCCCATTCCTTGGCTTCCTCCGCCGACAGCTTCTTGCCGGTGAGCAGCAGGTAGCGACCGCGGTTGTGCCCGGCAAGGAAATTCCAGATCACGTGCTGACCGTCGCCTGGGACCTGTCCGCGCGGGAAATGCGACACGTCCTGGAACCACGCGGTGTCCGAGGCGAGCACGATATCGCCCATGAGCGGTACCTCGGAGTGGATGTTGCAGGGCCCGTTGATCGCACTGATCATCGGTACGTCCACGTCGAGGACGTTGAACATGAGATTGCGGTTGTACCAGGCTTTCTCGTCGAGCTTCCACAGTCCGCGATCGCCCGGCATCGCCTGGTAGATCGGAGTGTCGATGGGCGAACCGTCGGGCATGTAACCCCAGTCGGCGTTGTAATTCTCGCCGGTACCCGTGTGGATCAGGCACTTGATCTCGCGGTCGCCTGCGATGTCGGCGAAGGCGTCGGCCATGTCGTCGTGTGACTTCCAGTCCCACACCAGCGACCCGCCGTTGGTGTGACACTGCATGAAGAGAATGCCGTCTTCGGTGAGTTCGAACTTGTAGTTCGCGTACCGATCCTTGTATTCGCTGAAGCGTGATCTCTTGGTCATGTCTGTCCTTCTCTAGAGTCCTGCGAGGCGTTGCGCGACGGGAGCGAACTCCTCGAAATTGCTCTGCTGCACGGAGATGTAGTTGGCGCCGAAGGTCTCGCGACGCTTCAGCAGTTGGTCGGCGACCTCGTCGACACCGCCGACCAGGACGTTCGGATGCTCCGCGAGCCCGTCCGCGCTGATACGTAGGCGGGACGCGATCTTCTTCAGTGTGGTGTCCGCATCGTCGGTGATCTTGATGAAGAAAGGCGAGCTCTCGATGTCGAGGTCGGAGACGCGATCACCTGCTGCATCCCGGACGAACTGCAGTCGTTCGACCGCTTCCTGCTGCGGGGTGCGCCCCTGCGCGTTGACCGGTTCGAACGACACTGTGCTGATGCTGGCGATGTCGGCCTCACGGCCGGCCAATGACAGCACCCTCTTTCGGCTCCCTCCGATGATGATCGGAGGGTGCGGCCTCTGCACCGGCAGCGGCAGTCCGGCATAGTCTTTCGCGGTGACGTGCGCGCCGCTGATATCCAGTGGCTCACCCGAGCACTGCGCCTTGAACAGTGCGACAACTTCTTCGAGCTTCGACACGCGCTCCGGGGCGGGTGCGAAGGGCACACCCATAGCGACGTATTCGGGCTCGCTCCAGCCGCAACCGATACCGAATTCGAGCCGGCCGTCGGAGAGCATGTCGAGGGTCGCCGCTTCCTTCACCAGTACGCCCGGGACGTGGTAATCGGTGCAGAACACCCGGCATCCCACACGCAGAGTGCTGGTGACGGCTGCAGCGACGGACATCGCCGCGATCGGAGCGAGGTACTGCGGTGGCCACCGGGCGTCCTCCTGCGCCGGCCCCGGCCCGAGGTAGTGATCGGAGAGGAAGAGCGTGGAGAATCCGAGATCTTCGACGCGGCGGGCGGTGTCGCGCCATTCGGCGGAGGTGGTGGCTTTGGTCGCCTGGACGGCGAACCGGAATGGTCGTGTCATGACTGTGGGCTCCGTTCGGAGTCGAGTCGTGCAGGTCAGCGTGCGACGTAGCCGCCGTCGACCGGGATGGCCGTCCCGGTGATGAACGACGATTCGTCACTGGCGAGAAACAGTGCGGCGTTGGCCAATTCCTGTGGGACTCCCCAGCGCTTCATCGGCTGGGGTGGTACCTGGCCCTCTCCGGTGGGTGGGGCGACGTGTCCGTCGGCGGCAGCGCCGGCGAGTCCCGTCCAGGTCATGCCCGGACAGATCGCATTGACCCGGATGCCGCTCGTCGCGTAGTCGAGCGCGGCCGATTTGGTGAGCTGCACGACGCCACCCTTCGCTGCGGAATACGCGGCGATGCCCTTCCATCCGACCAGCGCCGACGCGGACGCCGTGTTGATCACCGAACCACCGCCGGAGGCGATCATGGCGGGGATCGCGTACTTGATCCCGAGGAAGGCACCCTTGAGGTTGACCGCGACGACGTTGTCGAACGCGTCTTCGTCGAGTTCCGCGATGGGGCCCCGCCGGCCGCTGAGCCCGGCGTTGTTGAACAGCACGTCGAGGCGACCGAAGGAGTCCACCGCGGCGGTGACCATGTCTTGCACGTCCGCCGAGTTCACCACGTCGACGTGCACCGCGACCGCAGAGTTCCCGATCTCGTCCGCGGTCTCCTTCTCCTGACCACTGACGTCAGCACAGACCACCTTGGCCCCTTCGCGGGCGAACAGGCGCGCACTGGCGCGGCCGATCCCGGACCCTGCGCCGGTGACGACGGCGACCTTGCCCTCGAGACGACCCTTGCCTTCAGCTGTGCTCATCGTGTGACACCGCTCTCTGTCTGTGTGAGTTCTGCTTTGACCAGTACGTTCTCGGCGAGACGGAGATGCCCGGCGTCGACGAGTTGGCCGCCTCGACCGAGCGCGCCAACGCCTCCGGTCTGAGCTGCGCGGTAGCCGTCGACCAGTGTTCGGGCGTGCGCGATCTCGTCCGGTGTCGGCGTGAAGACCTCGTTGGCGATCGGTACCTGGCTGGGGTGGATGGCCCATTTTCCGTCGAATCCGAGCATTGCGGCGTGTTCGGCGTCGGTGCGGTATCCGTCTACATCGGCGTAGTCCGGATAGGGGGAATCGATCGCGTCGACACCCGCTGCGCGAGCCGCGGCGAGGACCTGGGCCCGCGCGTAGTGCCAGAAGTCGCCGGGATAGGTGCCGGCGGCCGGTCGGAAGTTTCCGCCGACGCGAGCGTGGAGTGAGGCCGAGAGGTCGCCGACACCGAAGATGACGGCCTCGACGCGTGTGCTCGCCTTCGCGATTTCCTGGGCGTTGAGCAGTCCTTCCGCTTCCTCGATCAGCACTTCGAGGCCGATCGGCTTCGCGAGCCCGACCTTCGACTCGAGCTGGGTGAGCATGACGTCGACCCACCACACGTCGCGGGCGGTGCGGGCTTTGGGCACAATGATGACATCGAGTGCGTCGCGGGCGCCGGTGACGACCTCGATCAAGTCGTCGTGACACCAGGGTGTGTCCAGTCCGTTGATCCGGACCGCGCGGGTGGTGCGTCCCCAATCCAGCTCGGTGAACGCGTGCACCGCGATTCCGCGGGCGGCTTCCTTCATGGACGGCGCGCAGGCGTCCTCGAGGTCGAGGAAGACCAGGTCGGCGTCGGAGCGGGCCGCAGCCGCGCACATCGATTCATTGCTTGCCGGCGTTGCCAGCTCGGAGCGTCGTGCCCGTGTCACTTCGCATCTCCGTTCAAGTGTGAGTGCAGCTGAATACTGTTGAAGAACAGCAATATTGCAAACTCCAGGCAGTCGTCGCGGGTTCGCCGGGGCTGTGGCGACCGATCGGCGTTCGAGCCTTTCGCGTATTAGTCATATGTTTAACACTCGAGTTCGATCAAGGTCAAGGGGTGCTGGATAATTCGAGCTCCTGACCCGGAACTACCTGCGGCTATGCTGATCTTCCGCAGGCAGTCCAGCGTCCCTCGACCAATAATTGGGCGATCGATCAAATTAGGGAAGGGTAATCGCCAGCGACTTCAGCTCGAGGAATTCCTCCAGACCGGCCTCACCCATCTCGCGACCGATACCCGACTGCTTGTAGCCACCGAACGGGACGTCGGGTTGAAAGTAGTTTCCTCCGTTGATACCCAAAGTGCCCGTGCGTACTCTGCGCGCAACGTTCAGAGCCCGCTGCTCATCGCCACTGAAGACCGCGCCCGACAACCCGTACGCGGAGTTGTTCGCGATCCGCACGGCATCGTCATCGTCGTCGTAAGGAATCACCGCGAGGACCGGACCGAACACTTCCTCCTGCGCAATCTCACTGTCCGGATCCACACCGGCCAGCAGCGTCGGCGTGTAGAAGAAACCGGGGTCGATCTTCTCGCCGCCTGCTACGAGCGTCGCACCCGCAGCGACGGCCCGCTCGACCATGCCGTGCACCTTGTCGCGCTGCTTCTCGCTGATCAGCGGACCCATGTAGGTCTTCTTCTCCCGGGGATCTCCGTAGCGAACCCGCGCCATCATCGCCGCGACGGCCTCGACGATCCGGTCGTGATCTTTCCTCGGCACCAGGAGCCTGGAGTTGAGCGCACACGCCTGACCTGCGTGCATCGTGATGCCGAACGCCGCGTACGGCGCTATCGGCCCGTAGTCCGCATCGTCGAGCACGATCAACGCCGACTTTCCGCCGAGCTCGAGGAACACCCGCTTCAACGTGTCGCCGGCGGCCTTCATGATCTTGCGGCCCACCACGCTGGATCCGGTGAACGTGACGACGTCGACGTCGGGATGCGTCGTCATCACCTCACCTACGGCAACATCCGTCGATGACAGCACGTTCACGACACCGGCCGGGATGTCGGTGTGCTGGGCGATCAACTCGGCGATGAAGAGGGTGACCAGCGGAGCTTCCGGGGCCGCCTTGAGCACCACCGTGCACCCCGCGGCCAGCGCGGGAGCGAGCTTGGCGAGGGCCAATTGATTGGGGAAGTTGTAGGCGACGATGGCCGAGACGACGCCCGCCGCTTCCTTCTCCACCCAGCGTCGGTGCTGTTGGCCGAGGTACTCGACCGAACCGAGTTCCTCACTGAAGTCGTATGTTTTCAGCAGGTCGGCGTAGTAGCGGACGATCGCGAGCGGTCCCTCGAGCTGCGCTTCCTTCGTGAGCGCGACGGTGGCACCGACCTCGGTGATCGTCAGTTCCCGCAGGTCTTCGAGGTGATCGAGCAACGCCTGATGTAGCTGGTCGAGGCAGCGCTGTCTGAAGGCGACGTCCGTCGCCCAGTTCGTGGTTTCGAACGCGCGGCGAGCAGCGGCGATGGCTGCTTCGGCATCCTCGACGGACGCGTCCGGTGCATAGCCGAACACCTCGCCGGTGGCGGGATCGACGGAGGGATATGCGGTGGCGGCGTCGCGTAGCTCGCCCCCGATGAGCAACCGCTGGTCGGTGACGACGTCGGCAGGGACTTCTTGTTCAACTGAGGACATTCATCTTCTCCTTCGAGGTTCGAAAGGTGAATCGATGTGTGGGCGGGGCCGTTGGGGCCACCGACCGAAAGGAACCCATGATCGAATAAAGCAGTGCTGCTGGGTGATACGGCTCGAGGTAAGCACAGTCATGCATCGGGCAGCGGACGCGCCGACGGGTGGAACAGGACCGAGAACGACACCGCGTCCGACAGCCTGTTAGGCGATCGCCTAATGATAGGCTGCGTCACATGGATAGCACCGGGATGATCAGTGCGTCAAGGATCGGACGCGCCGGGGACGTGGCATGAGTACTCCCCGCAAGCGGCGTCGTGAAGGCACCAACGACACACGCGATCTGCTGATCGAAGCCACCGGCGACATCCTCCTCGAGGAGGGCTACGCCGCAGCAACCTCACGCCGGGTCGCGGCCAAGGCCGGTGTCAATCCAGCTCTCGTGTACTACTACTTCCCCACCATGGACGAACTGTTCGTCGCGGTGCTCCGGCGGGGCGCCGAGGCCAATCTGGAGAGACAGCGCAAGGCTCTCACGTCCGAGACACCGATGCGCGCACTGTGGGAGGTGGCCACCGAACCCCGCGGGGCCGCGCTGCTGATGGAGTTCATGGCCCTGGCGAATCACCGCAAGGAGATCCGCACCGAGATCGCGGCGTACGCAGAGCGGTACCGCGAGAGTCAGGTTGCCGCACTCACCGTGATTCTGCGCGCCAGGGGAATCAATCTCGACGCGCTGCCCCCGACGTTGATGTCGGTGATGATCTCCAGCCTCGGAGCGACACTCGCCAACGAGTCGACCCTGGGCATCACTCAAGGACACAAGGATTTGGAAGACTTCGCGGAGGATTTCGTGCGCGTCTTCGAAGGGCAGCTTTGGACGCGCGCACTCGGAATTCCAGAGGTCGAGGACAGCGCCTTGTAGACGTGGGCATCGACGATCCGCGCCGCCGAGACCACCGTCCGTGTCACCATTGAGATGTTTCGACCTCGAGACTGTGCCCATGAAACTGAATGCATTGTCGGGACGGACTCTTCAAGACCTGCTCCCCAAAAGAGCGACAATCCTCTGAGCAACTGCGGCGAGTTTGACGTTTTCGCGTTGAGAGGCGTCGACGAGGGCTTGGAAGGCTGCGTCCTCCCCGATCCCTCGCGAGAACATCAGGGCACCCTTGGCCTGCTCGATGACGGCACGACTTTCCATAGCTGTCCGGAGCCCGGCGACGTCGCGGCGGGCCCGGTCGAGGTCCCGGGACAGACCGATGATGGTTTCCCCGACGGTGGTATAGATCTTGAGCAGCGCCGCGTCCAGGTCGCTGAAACCGTCCCCGTCGACGCTGTACAGGTTCAGGGTTCCGATGTGGTCGTCGGCCAGACGAAGCGGGGCGCAGAGATAGCTGCGTACGCCGAGACGACGGACCGCGGCAGCAAAGGGGGGCCAGCAATCGGGAAGCTCATCGAATCGAACCCGGACAACCGTATGGGTGGCGGCAGCCTCGAGGCAGGGTCCCTGACCGGTCCGGTACTGGTCGACGCCGATCTCGACCACCCGCGGATCGGTGTACGCGGGAGTGGTCGCAGTACCGTCCGAACCGACAAGCGTGATGCCGGCCATGTCAGCACCGGGAATGGTGTCGACAGCCCACCGACACAACTGCTCGAGAAACACGGTGGTAGTAGGCTGTCCGGCGCCGAAGCGCCCTCGCAGCTCATCCAGAGCGGCCGCGACGGCGTCGACTCTGGCGATCACATCGAGATCGTCAAGCGAGGGGTTCTGGGGCATCGGCGGGCTCTTTCTCGAGGGTGCATGCAGGCACACCTCACCTGCCGCGAAGGTGGCAGGGTTCTCTACCGCAGTATTCGATCCGATCTTACCCATGTGCTCGGCTTCAGCTGACGCCGGGGCGTAGGGCTCGGAGTGCGGTGTCGCCACCGTGTAAGGTGCCACCCGCCCTATCGGTCCCGGGGGCCAGTCGAGATTCGACCCTGCCCCATCCCCGATGAACACGCCTGTCGGACAGTGACACTCGCGAGTCCGCCAGGTTCTGATCGCAGACAATTATCACCTGACACCGGATCGCGACCGTGACGAGCGTCCAGGTAACCTCCTCGTCGCCTTCGACGTCACCCGTCCGTCAGTGCTTTTCGGAGGCGCTCAGCCGTTGGGCGGCGTCGTAGAGCGAGTGGGCGTGTAGTTCGAACAGGGCGAGGAGGTCGATACTGTCTCCGTCGATCTCTTTGGCGATGAAAAGCCCGTCGGCAGCAGCCATCGCGTAGGTGGCCAGTAGTTCGACGGCATCCTCCGGTACGTCGGAGAATTCCGGTGCGTCGGAGAACAGCGTGCGAGCTGCGTCGACGAGTTGGCGTCGGGCTTGTTCCCGCACCTGAAGGAACATCGTGCGTGCGCTCGGCTCGACGGGCCGTCGTTCGAGAGTGAGCATCAGACCCAGTCGGAGGAAATCAGGCGACTCGAGCAGTGTCTTGGCGACCTGCCGCGCCAAGGCGACGAGGCGGTCGCGGGAGCTCTCCCCCTCGGGCACGACCCATCCGGACATCCATGAGCTGAAGCTGCGTTCGATCACCGCAGCGATCAACTCGTCCTTGTCCTTGAAGTGCCAGTAGATCGAACTGGCCGGTAGGCCACTTTTCGTGCTCACCAGAGCGATGCTGGTGCCCTCGTAGCCGCGTTCGGTGGCAACTTCGACGGCCGCGTCGAGAATGCGGCGTCTCGATTCCTCTCCGTTTGCGCGACGCTTGCGGGTTTTCTTCTGCTCGGGCACGAGCTGCTCCTCGAGTGTGTGAGGGGGACACGTTGACTCTACTCGCAAACCCAGCTTACTGTAGTGATCACTACGGTAACTTTGTGGGTCCGGACGACCCGGCTACCGCCCTCCGATCGACACGCTCCCCATGAGAGGTCTCGACGTGCCCGACATCCCGCACTACGACGTCGCCGTCATCGGCTACGGCCCCACCGGCGTGACCGCCGCGAATCTCCTCGGCCAACTCGGCTTGACAGTCGTTGTCATAGAACGCAACCCCGATATCTATGGTCGGGCCCGCGCGATCTCCACCGACGAGGAGGTGCTGCGGATCTGGCAGCAGATCGGTCTTGCGGATCGCTTACAGGAGGACATGCTCGCGGGAGGGGAGGTGGCGTTCGTCGACGCAGACGGTGACCCGATCATCGAAACCGAGGCCGTTCCTCGGGGCTCCGGCCACCCGCCCCAGCAATTCATCTACCAGCCCGCCCTCGAAAAGGTCCTACGGGAGGGGATCGACCGGTTTCCCGATGTCGAGGTCCTGCTCGAGCACGAATGTCTGCGGGTGCTGCAGGACGGCGCCGGAGCCGAATTGATGCTCGCAGACTTGCGCACCGACTCGTTCGTGCGCGTCCGCGCGTCCTATGTGATCGCCGCGGACGGAGGGTCGAGTCCTACCCGTGCCCAGCTCGGCATCGGGTACGAAGGCAGAACCTATGCCGAACGCTGGGTCGTGATCGACACGAAAGTGCTCGAAGACTGGCCCGGACACGACCGATTGCGGTTCCACTGCAACCCCGCCCGTCCGACCGTGGACTGTCCGACTCCACTCGGCCATCACCGATGGGAGTTCCCGGTTCGTGACGACGAGGACGAGGACGAACTGGTCTCCGAGGCGGCGATCTGGCGTGTGCTCAACGGTCAGGGCATCACCGACACCCAGGTGAAGATCCTCCGCGCCGTCGTCTACAGCCATCACGTGCGTTTCGCCGATCGCTGGCGGGTGGGTCGGATCTTTCTTGCCGGGGACGCTGCACACGCGATGCCGCCGTGGATCGGCCAGGGAATGTCGGCCGGGGTCCGTGATGCAGCGAACCTGTGCTGGAAACTCGCCGCGGTGCTGGACGGGACTCTGCCCGAGGCGATTCTCGACAGCTACCAGCAAGAACGGCTTCCCCATGTGAGGGAGGTGACCGACCGCGCCGTCAAGGTCGGCAAGATCATCACGCAACACAATCGCACGCTCGCCGCGCTTCGGGACCGGCTCTTCCCGATCGTTCTGCGTATTCCGAGAGTGGCCGACTGGCTGCGGGACAACCGGTGGATCCCCGACGCCTTCTCTCCGCAGGGGTTGGTGGCAACGCCGAGAGCAGTCGAATCCGCGGCCCCAGGCTGGTTGATTCCCCAGCCATGGGTTCTCGACGAGAAGGGCGCTCGAGTGCGGCTCGACGACGTCCTGGGCAGGCGCTGGACGATCCTGCATCTGGGGGCGGCGCAGGCGTGGCCCGGCTGGCACACTGCCGAAGTTCCGAGTGTGCGCCTGGCGTCGTCCGGAACGACTCCCACCGCCGGCGCTGTCGTCGACATCGACGCAACCTTGACCGACTGGATGCGGACCAAGAATGCGACGGTGATCGTACTGCGCCCGGACCGGGTCGTGTACGCAGCCGCCGGGCCCGACTCCGCCCTCGCCCCTCCACCACCGGGTATGGCCGCCCGTCGAACATCCGTGCCCGAGCGATCCGGAGCCGCTGATCTCGACAGCGGTTCTGGCCGAGCCCTTTCTGCTGCACATGACGAAACGGAGACCCTCGAATGACCCGCGCAGTAATGACCGAACATACCGTGACTGTCGGCGGCAAGGACATCTTCGTCGCCGAAACGGGCGAAGGACCGGCAGTGCTGTTGCTGCATGGCGGTGGACCCGGCGCGTCCGGGGTGTCCAACTATTCGCGCAACATCGATGCCCTCGCCGAGCATTTCCGGGTAATCGTGCCAGATTTGCCTGGGTACGGACGCTCGAGCAAAGGAGTGGATCAGTCCGATCCGTTCGGCTTCCTTGCCGACAACATCTGCGGTGTGCTCGACCGACTCGATCTCGACCGGGCCCACCTGGTGGGCAACTCCTACGGCGGGGCGTGCGCCCTGCGGCTGGCGCTCGACAGCCCGGACCGGGTCGAAAGAATGGTTCTCATGGGACCCGGTGGCATCGGCACCACCCGTGCTCTGCCGACGCCCGGACTGCAATCGCTGTTGTCGTACTACACCGGAGACGGCCCTTCGCGCGAAAAACTCGAGACGTTCGTTCGTAAGTATCTGGTCTTCGACGGGGCGACCGTCCCGGCGGAGGTGATCGAGGATCGCTACCAGGCGAGCATCGACCCCGACGTGGTGGCGGATCCACCCTTGCGACGTCCCTCCGGACCGGCGGCGTTGCGCACGTTGTGGCGGATGGATTTCACCCGCGACCACCGGGTGCGCCGCCTCACTACTCCCACCTTGGTGATTTGGGGCGCCGACGACAAGGTCAACCGCCCCAGCGGGGGGCCGATGCTCGCGAAGGCGATGCCGAACTGCGACCTGCTGCTCACCGCAAACACCGGGCACTGGGTGCAATGGGAGCGCGCCGATTTCTTCAACGCCGTCACCACCGCCTTCCTCACCGGGAGCACCCGATGACCGACTCCGCTTCGCTGTTCGGGGCCGTCCATCTCGGCTATCTCGTCATCGAAACCGACAAGTTCGCCGATTGGCACCGTTTCGGTCGCGACGCCATCGGATTGCACGCCGACCGATTGTCGAGCCGGGCGATGCGATTCCGGCTCGATGACCACGAGTGCCGGTTCTTGCTACAGCGCGGCTCCGCCGAGGACGTCACAGCATTCGGATGGGAACTCGACGACCACGCGTCCTTCGAACGAGTGGCGGCCCGGGTCCATGACCGCGGAGTACCGTTGACGGAAGGAACGGACGAGGAGACAGCCCTGCGCGGTGTCGAACGACTCCTCCGCTTTCCCGGACCGAAGGGAATCTCACAAGAAATTTTCACCCGGGCACGCACCACCACCGAACCACTCGTGATGAGCAATTCCGGATACGTCACCGGCGCTTCAGGAATGGGACATGTGGCGATCACGTCCACCGAGCCACACAAGCTCCGCGGATACTACGACACCGTCTTCGACGCCCGGCTCTCGGACTACATCGACGAGACCATCAACGGTGCGCGTCTGAAGATCCGGTTCCTGCGGGTGAACGAACGGCACCACTCGATCGCGGTCGCCGCGGTGCGCGGGGTGCGTGTCGACCCGATCCGCACCCGCATCCAGCATCTGAATATCCAGGTGACCGAACTCGATGACATGACCCGCGCCTACCAGCGGGTCAAGCAACTCGGCTTCGAGATGGCTCTCGGTGTCGGTCAGCACACCAACGACCATGAACTGTCCTTCTACGCACTGACCCCCTCGGGCTTCGAATGGGAAGTCGGCTGGAACCCGATTGTCGTCGACGAATCGACGTGGGAGCCGACCACGCACCGCGGCATCAGTATCTGGGGCCACACTCCCGAAGGGCAGACGATCGTCGACAAGCTCGCGCAATTCAAGCGAGCCGCAGCGTCGCTGCGTCACCGCGAGGACAGCGTTCCCGCGCTCAGCGGTCCCGGCATCACCGGCGACTGACACAGCACCCCCCGAGGGCTCTGCACCCGCCCTTCCGACAGGAGAGAACACCTATGACGTCCGAATCATCCGACGACCCCCGTACCACACTGTCCAGGCGAAATCTGCTGCGCGCCACCGCTGTCGCCTCAGTCGGCGCGGGCACCCTTCTCGCAGGTGCAGGCGTGGCGGCGGCGCAGCCGGCACGGCGACAGAACGATCCGCTGCCCTCGCAGCCGTATCGCGTAGACCTGCACGCTCACTTCCTGCCGCCCGAATACCGCGCCTCGCTGCTCGCCCACGGCCACTTCACCATCGGTGGCTACCCCACGCCGGAGTGGTCTCCCGAGGCAGCGATCGATTTCATGGACCGCTACGGTATCGCCGCCCAGGTGTTGTCCGTCTCCGATCCCGGCGTCGATTTTCTCCCCGGCGGTGAAGCGAAAGACATGGCGCGCTACTGCAACACCTATGCAGCCGAGCTGTTCGGTCGGCACCCGACGCGTTTCGGTGGTCTCGCGGTGCTGCCGATGCACGACCTCGGGGCTGCCCTCGCCGAGCTCGACTACGCCTTCGATGTTCTTCGTCTCGACGGTGTGGTCCTGCTGTCCGCATACAACGGTGTCTACCTCGGTGACCCCCGTTTCGAGCCGCTGATGCACGCGCTCAACGCCCGGAACGCGTACGTATTCGTGCATCCGGCCGCCATCCCTGACGATGCCAAACCCACGCTTCCTCTGCCGGACTTTCTTGCTGAGTTCACCTTCGATACCACTCGTGCGGCGACGCTCCTCATGGCAGGTGGCACGTTGGCTCGATACCCGAACATCCGGTTCCAGCTTTCGCACGCGGGCGGCACACTGCCGTTTCTCGCACATCGCATCGGAATCGCGTCGCAGACTCCGGTCGGTGACGTGTGGCCTGACTCGGTTCCGCGACCGTCGGTACTCGACGTCGCTCGTTATGTGAACGGGTTCTTCTACGACACCGCGCTCAGTCCCGCACCGTCGGCGATGCGCAGCGTGCTCGCTGTCGGCCAGCTCGACCGCATCGTATTCGGCAGCGACTGGCCGTTCAGCGCACTGACACTGTCCGGGTCCGGAGATCCGCAGCCTGAACTGAGCGAAACGTTCGATACCGCCTCCCGTCTCCGCATCGAACGCGACAACGCGCTGCGTGAGTTGCCGCGGCTGGCGGACGCGCTGACGTAACACAATGCCAGCACCATTAGCTGGAACAGCGGCTTCGGAGTGTTTCACGGTGATCCCGGCGGCGTCCGCGTAGGTACGTCCGGCGAGGTCGAGCAGTTTCTTCGCAACATCCATCAGGGTGCTCCCGATCGAAGCATCGTCATGCTGCGGTACCCGCTCACGGCACCGAGAACACTTCGCCCGGGACGTCACCTCACGTTCCGGCGGAAGTGAGCCTCTCCCCCAGCTCGGTACACCGTGCCGCAAGTTCCGGAGGCTCGAGGACATCGAACTCGTGCCCCAACGTGAGCACATGCCACAGGACGATATCGAGATTGTCTGCGCCACTGATCAGTTCACAGGTATCACGATCCCGAGGTTTCACCACCGCCGCAGACGCCGAGATCTGGCGGCGCACCGTCTCGGCCGGTGCACGGACCAGGAACCGCGCTTGCTGCCGATACACCCGACTCGCGACACCTTCCTGCACGTAGGTCGCCGCGTCGGGTGCTGCGCGCGGACGGAACCGCCACGTCCGTAGCATCACCGTAGACATCCGGTCGACGCGGAAGCTACGCCAGTCGTCGCGGTCGAGGTCGTATGCGAGCAGGTACCAGCGTCGATCGGAGGCGACGAGACGGTAAGGCTCGATCCGTCGCGGCGTCGAGCGATAATCGAATCCGATCTCCACCTCGTCGCGGCAAGCCCGCGCGAGTGTCATGAGCACCTCGGAGTCTACGGGGTCGCGACCTCCACCGAAGGACTCCACCGACACCGACAGGGCACGCACCTCGTGTCGCAAACGGGCAGGAAGCACCTGGTCGAGCTTGGTCAGGGCTCTGAGCGCCGCGTCGCCGCCACTCGCGATCGCGCCACCCGCACCGGCGAGCAGAGCGACCGCGGTGACGATCGCTTCGTCGTCGTCGAGGAGTAACGGGGGCAGATCCTGACCGGGTCCGAGCTGGTAGCCGCCACCGATGCCCTTGCTGGCATGCACCGGGTATCCGAGGTTGCGCAGCCGCTCGACGTCGCGCCGGACGGTGCGGGGCGTGACGCCGAGCCGATCAGCGAGCTCGGGGCCGGTCCAGACCTGTCGCTGTTGCAGCAGACCGAGCAAGGTCAGTACCCGCTCGGTGGTGTCGTCCATAAGTTTCAGAGTGCCAGATGCAGCGGACCGATCCTGTCCTCTTGTGGTGCCACAGTATCTCCATGGCTACCGAATTCGACTGGAACAATTCTCTGCTCGAGCAGTGGGAGTGGCACTGGAACAATCAGATCCGCGCCCGACTCCAGGGTCTCACGGACGACGAGTACTTCTGGTCTCCAGTGCCGGACCCTTGGAATGTCCGGCCTCGGGGCGCCTCGACCGCGCCCCTGCAGGCCGGCGCAGGCGATTTCACCATCGACTTCGCCTTCCCGCAGCCGGACCCTGCACCGTTCACCACGATCGCGTGGCGGCTCGGACACGTGATCGTCGGTGTGCTGGCCGGACGCAACGCATCGCATTTCGGCGCACCTCCGGCGTCATACGAGTCCTGGGAGTATGCAGGCACCGCACAAGACGCCCTCGACCAGCTCGAAACCCAGCTCGACGTGTGGGTGAAGGGCGTGCGGGGCCTCAGCTACACCGAGCTGACCGCCCCGGTCGGCGACAAGGAGCCCTACCCCGAGCTCGCGGTGGCCGACCTCGTGCTGCACATCCACCGCGAACTGATCCACCACCTGTCCGAGGTCTCGCTCCTGCGCGACCTGTACGTACACACCCCGAGAGAAGGTAAGAAATCATGATCACACTGGTCGATCCCGACGAGCTCGCGTACAGCCCCGCTTTCGCTCAGGGGGTGATCGCACCGGCCGGCAAGACGGTCTATGTCGGTGGTCAGCTCGGCACCGACGGCTCCGGAGCCATGCTCGACGGCATCGAAGCGCAAACCGTGCAAGCTATGAAGAACGTCTTTGCTGTGCTGGCCGCTGCGGGGTCGGGCCCGGATCATGTGGTCAAGCTCGACATCTACATGGTCGACGGGGTAGATGCGCGGGTCGGATACGCGGCGTCGAGGTCGGTGTGGGGTGATCGACGTACGGCCATCACCGTCGTCACTACTGCGGGGCACGCCCGGCCTGGGGCGCTGGTCGAGATCGACGCGATCGCGGTGGTCCCCGAGTAGAGCACCCGGAGCGATAGTCTGCTGCCGACGCCGATTTCGGAGGAGCAGCATGACCGACCCCGCCAAGTCCGTTCCCACATTGACACTCGAGGAAAAGGCGAGCCTGACCAGCGGGCTGAACTTCTGGTTCACGAAACCCGTGTCGCGGGTGGGTATTCCGTCGATCATGCTGACCGATGGTCCGCACGGCATCCGCAAGCAGACCGAGGGTGGCGATCACCTCGGTCTCACCGACTCGGTGCCCGCCACCTGCTTTCCCCCCGCCGTGGCGATGGGATGCTCGTTCGACCCGGAACTGCTCGAACAAGTCGGGGTCGCGCTCGGCGTCGAGGCTCGTGCAGCGCAGGTGAGCGTGCTGCTGGGGCCGGGCATCAACATCAAACGGTCGCCGTTGTGTGGACGCAACTTCGAATACCTGTCCGAGGACCCGTTGTTGTCGGGTGCGCTCGGCGCCGCACTCGTTCGCGGGATCCAATCACAGGGCGTCGGCGCGTCGCTGAAGCATTTCGCAGCCAACAACCAGGAAACCGATCGGATGCGGGTCTCCGCGGATATCGACCCGCGTCCGCTTCGGGAGATCTACCTGCGCGGGTTCCAGCGCGTGGTCGAAGACGCCCAACCGTGGACAGTGATGTGCTCGTACAACCGGATCAACGGCGTGTACTCGTCGCAGAACCGCTGGTTGCTCACCGATGTCCTGCGAGGCGAGTGGGGATTCGGCGGGCTCGTCGTCAGCGACTGGGGTGCCGTATCCGACCGGGTCGCAGCATTGAAAGCGGGCCTCGACCTGGAGATGCCGTCGACCGGTGGACGGACCGATCAGGAGATCGTCGACGCGGTGAAGGCCGGGTCGCTCGACGAGTCGGTGGTCGACGTTGCCGCCGGGCGGGTGGTCGACCTGGTCGGCAAGGCCGTGGTCGACCCCGATGACGTATTCGATGCCGATGAGCACCACGCGCTCGCCCGCCGGGTCGCTGCGGAGTGCGTGGTGCTGTTGAAGAACGACGGAGTCCTGCCGCTTGCAGCCGACACGAACGTTGCCGTGATCGGTGAGTTGGCTCGCACTCCGCGCTATCAGGGTGCCGGTTCGTCGCGGATCAATCCGACTCGCCTCGACAACGCGCTCGACGAGATGCGGGCGTTGGCCTCGGTGGATGTCGCGTTCGCTCCCGGCTATCTCGACGACGGCACCACCAACGACGAGTTGCGCACCGCCGCGACCGATGCAGCGCGTGCTTCCGAGGTCGCCGTGGTGTTCGTCGGTGTACCCGCCGCGCTCGAATCCGAAGGCTTCGACCGCACCGATCTCGAACTTCCCTCGGAACAGACCGAGTTGCTCGACGCCGTGATAGCGGCGAATCCGAACACCGTGGTCGTGTTGTCGAACGGCGGTGTCGTGCGCGTGTCCGGTTTCGCCGATCGCGTACCTGCGATCATCGAGGGCTGGCTGCTCGGTCAGGCCGGTGGCGGTGCGATCGCCGACGTGCTGTTCGGGGTGGCCGATCCTGCGGGCCGGCTCGCCGAGACCATCCCCGTGCGACTCGAGGACACCCCGTCGTACACCGATTTCCCCGGCGAGCACGGACACGTTCGCTACGGCGAAGGACTGTTCGTCGGATACCGCGGTGTCGACGCCCGAGGAACCGATGTGTCGTTCCCCTTCGGGCACGGACTCTCGTACACGACGTTCGACTACTCCGCCGTCTCGGTGACAGTCGGTGACGATGTCGTCGTGACGATGACCGTCACCAACGCCGGCGAACGGTCGGGTTCCGACGTGGTGCAGGTGTATGTCGGTGTGCCCGACTCCTCTGTGTCCCGTGCACCGCGCGAGTTGAAGGGATTCGCGAAGGTCCGCCTCGACGCCGGCGAATCACGACAGGTGGAGGTTCCTGTCCGGCGCGCGGACCTCGCATACTGGGACACCCGCGTCGATGGGTGGGTGGTCGAAGGCGGCACCTACCGCGTCCAGATCGGTGCTTCGAGTCGCGACATCCGAGCCACCTGCACCGTCGACATCGACGGCGACGAAGTGTCCATCCCGTTGACGCTGGAGTCGTCGATCGGCGAAATCCTCGCCAACCCTGCAGCTGCAGAGGTGCTTTCGAAGATATTCGCCACAGCCGACGGCGCAGCCCCGGCCCTCGACCCGGCGGTCCTCGAGATGGCGGCCTCGATGCCGCTCGAACGGGTACTGAGCTTCGGAAACTTCGGGATCGGGCTCGAGGAGATCCAGCAGCAGCTGGACGTGGTGAACGGCAAGTCGAACTGACCATGCGCATCGCGACATTCAACATCAATGGCATTCGCGCAGCGCAGCGTCGCGGCTTCGAGACATGGCTGCGCGAACGGGAACCCGACGTGGTGGCGTTGCAGGAACTCCGCGCCCCAGCATCGGCGATTCCGGACGGCGTGTTCGGCGACCACCACGTCACCTACGACGAGGGGACTTTGCCCGGACGCAACGGCGTCGCGATCATGACCCGCAAGGAGCCGAGCGCGGTGCGCACCTGGAGCGGCACAGCGCTCCTACGACACCCGGGCGACGACCACATCGAGACGGTCGACGTCGAACCCACTCCACTTGCCCGAGGTCTGCGCGAGTTCGCCGACCAGGGAAGATACGTCGAGGTCGACCTCGCAGACGCACCCATCACGGTGGCGTCGCTGTATCTGCCGAAGGGCGGCCTGCCCGCTCACCTACAGAAGCCCGGTCGGATGCGCGAAGCACCGGACGGTGGCGCACGCTACGACCGCAAGATGCGCTTCCTCGACGCGTTCGCCCGTCAGCTCACGAGATCGCGCCGCACTGCACGCGCCCGCGACCGCGAGTTGCTGTTGATGGGTGACCTCAACATCGCGCACACCCGGTACGACGTCCGGAACTGGCGGCGCAGCAATCAGGCCGAGGGCTTCCTCCCGGAGGAACGAGAGTGGTTCGCGTCGATCCTGTCTCCCCGCACTCTTGTGGACGTGGTGCGCAGTCACCACCCAGAAGCGGACGGTCCGTATTCGTGGTGGTCGTGGCTCGGGCAGTCGTTCGCGAACGACGTCGGCTGGCGAATCGATTACCACCTCGCCACCCCCGCGCTCGCGCGTTCCGCAGTGTCCGCGGGCACCGATCGCGATCCGGCGCCTGACCGTCGGATCAGCGATCACGCACCTGTCGTCGTCGATTACGATCTCGCAGTGTTGGACAGCAGGAGAGGTACGCAACGCTGAATTGACGTTCGCAAACCTGGTGGTTCACCGCTGGGGTTGCGAACCTCACGTGTGCATTGCGAACCTCGGTGACCCACGTGCTCGGAGCCCGAGCTGCTACCGTCTCTCCGGATACTCAGCGGATCGGGGGGTCGCGTGGGCGGGTGGAAACGTGTCGCGGGGAGCATCGCTCTCATCGCGGCGACAACGGCATGCGGGACCGACGCACCACCTGACGATCCAACGAGCGCAGCCGACACCATCACCTCGACGACGCGCACGCCCCGCGTCGTCGACGAATCCGGCCGGCCGGCGATCACTTTCGATCCCTGCCTCGACCTCCCCGACGACGTGCTCGTCGAAGCGCAATACGATCCGAAGTCGAAGCGTCCCTCGGAATATCCGATGGAGACTTACAGCTTCCTCGGCTGCAGTTTCAAGAGCACACCGCCACCTCCCGGCGTCCTGGACGGCTCACGCCTGATGATCTTGTCGGGAAACGTCACCCTGGAAGAGGAATGGGAGAAAGACGGCCACATCTCCACCCACACCAGCGTCAACGGACGCGATGCTCTGCTTCAACTCGACCCGAGCAACAAGAACACGTGCGCTATCAACGTTCGAACCGACTTCGGAATGGTGACCTTCCGGCGAACCCAATTTCCCGACGACGCGCGCAGGCTACCGATCGACGAATGGTGCGGGGGCCTCGATCACGCCGTCGCGCTGTTCGAGTCCCACCTCGAGCAATAACGCACCCAGGCCGGCCAGGTCCCGAATCTCCGTGAAAGGAATTTCGCATGGGCGAGTTCGTACGACTCGAACCGCATGTCATCGACGAGATCGTCGCAATCTGCCAGACGACGATCGACGCGCTGGAAGAGGCAAGGCTCGTCGCAAACAATCTCACCGACACCCGAGGCTTCGGAGAATTCGAGTCGGCAAAGCAACTCGCCGCCGGCTACGCCAGAAAAGCAGCCGGGACCCCGGAATCGGCCCAAGAACGGGTCGACCAATTCATCGACGCCTTCACACAACTGCGCGACGCCTTCGCTACCGGCGGCGAAGCGTTCCTCGAGGCCGAGTTCGACTGGGTCCGCCGGCTTCAGGCGATCGATCCCGGCTCCGTCGTCTGACCGAACGGCATCGGGTCGATCACGCCGCGCGTGTCATCACCGAGGGCAATGACGTTCTCGTGGCAGGCTGACCTGCATGCATGCGTACGACGAAGGGTTCGAGCCCCCGACAGCCTGTGCCGACTGGTGTCGCCTTCGCATGTACGACCTGCAGGTCCTCGATGACGGCGTGACCATCGATCTGAAGTGGTGGAACGACCACCTCGAGGACGCCGGACACGACATTCGGCTGCGTGGACGCAATCTCGATGGGCGCGTCGTCACCAGTGGCAAGGCCGTCGTCCCCCGCAACGACCTGCGTCTGGGCAGTGAGCTCGTCCAGACCGATCACGACGGTCTGGGGCTGCTGTTCCTGTGCGCGGCCTGGCGCAGCGCGCACCCCCGCCGACGCTCGGCGCGCCGGTTCCCGAATGTCTTCGACGCCCACGCGCCGTCCGGACGCGACCCCCTCGGCAAGATCAAAGGCGTCCTCGATTACTGCGCGAAGACGAAGTCGCTGCCCGACAACTCCCGACTCACGTGGTTGGGATGGCCCGACACCCCCGGCGTGGGGGTTCCGCTGTTCGCAACATATCTGTGGGCCGTCGATGTCCATACCGATGCCGGTTCCGCGCAGTTGCTCGATCAGCACGGTGTGTCGACACTTGTGCACGAGGGCTGGTTGGAGGATCCGGCGGTCGCCGATTTCACGTTGCGCCGATATCTCCGCTACGTGGGGCTCCTCAGCGGGTGGGCCGAAAAGATCAGGACCCGGCCGGAGCTGGTGGAGATGTGGCTCGTCGAACGGTGGGATGCCCGCATGGCCGAGGTGCGCGACGGCTCGCACGCGACCCCGCGCCTGTTCTGAAGTTGTCCACAGGCGCACATTTCATCCACAGATTCGGCCACAACGCGACTTTCGATGCCACACGCGGCTCGTCGAGCGGGAGTATCCGCTCATGTACGAACCACGGGGACTCACCAGGAAATCACTCGCCGCGTCGGGTATGTCCGAGCACCACATCAGTAAGGCGTTGCGCTCGGGCGAGCTCGCCGGCATCGCTCACGGACTGTATCTGTGGCGCAAGGACTTCGATGCGCTCGGACCGGTCGGACGTCATCGCGTGCACGCGCGACACATCGCTTCCGGCCTGGACACCGACGAGGCGATCAGCCACATCTCGGCCGCGGTACTCCACGGCATCGACGTGTGGGACGTGCCGCTGCGCCGCGTCCACGTCTCGCGTCCTCCCAGCCGCAGTGGCCGTGTGACGTCCGGTCTGCACGCACACACCACGAACTGGGACGATGGAGAGATCACGCAGGTGCTCGGCGTTCCGGTGACGTCGGTTGCTCGCACCGTCGTCGACCTCGCCCGGACTCTCCCCCGCGACCAGGCCATCGCCGTCGGAGATGCGGCTTTGCGTTCCGACCCGAGCGCAGCAACACAGATACCCCGTGTGCTCGAGGCATCCCGCTGTCGCTACGGGCTGGTGTCGGCGTCGTCGGTGTTGCAGTTCCTCGACGGCCGTAGCGAGAGTGTCGGTGAGTCGCTGTCGAGGATCCGGATACTCGAGTACGGCCTGCCCGCCCCCGACCTCCAACGCGAACTCGTCACTGTCGACGGTCGACGTGTTCGGGTCGATTTCTACTGGGAAGACCTCGGGGTTGTCGGAGAGTTCGACGGCCACGAGAAGTTCACCGAGCCACAAGACCTCATCGACGAGAGGCGTTGGGAGGACGGGCTGCGCGACCTGGGTCTCGAGGTCGTCCGCTGGGATCCGGAGGAGCTGGAGACCTTCGAGGTGGTTGTGCGACGGTTCGAGCGCGCTGTCGCCCGGCACCGGATGTGGGCACTCGATCGAGCGCAATAACGCCACCGTTTCGGCCTACAGTCGAGGGGGCGACGGGGACCCGATGGATACGAGAATGATTCGCACGCGGTGGTGGCCGTTCGCGGCGACCACGGTGCTGGTCGTGCTCCTGGCCTGGACGGGAGTGATCCCCACCTGGCCGGGTCTGGTGCACCTGGTGGCGTTGCCTCCTCTGGATATGTTCGCTGATCTGCGGGTGCTGCTGGTGGCCACCGATTCGTGGCCCCAGTTCCTCTTCCTGCTCACGGTTGTCGGTGCGTGCAGGATCGCGCTGCTGGCGTGGCTGATGGGCGGAATGCACCGCTGGCGTGTCGCGATGGCCTTCTATGCGATCGCGTTCGCACCGACCGCCCTCGCTGCGTTCTCCGCCACTGCGTCGTACGCGGTGCTCTACTCGCGGATCTTCTGGCCTGCCGTCACCCTGATCGCGGCGATGGTCCTGATCGTCGGCCCGGTGCCGTGGCAGGGCGCCGGCACCCTGCGGTCGTCGATGACCCTGACATGGCGACGCGGACTGCGGGTCGAGGTGATGATTCCGTACGGCGCGGCGATCGTCCTGCTCGGAGCAGTCGCCGACACGTGGTCGGCGATCCCGCTGGTGCCTGTCTCTGCACTGGTCACAGGCATCGCGATACGCATGATGGAGCGTCCACCGGTTCGCCGGCCTCTCGTGGCGCTCGCGGCAACCGTCGCGGTGTTCGCGGCGTCGTGGACCGTCTTCGTCGCCACCCGCAGCTACGACACACCGGAGCCGGGTCCGAGGCAGGCCGGGTCGTTGCTGATTCTGTCGGGCATCAACTCGAAATCCGGGCGTGGTGCGATACACGCGACAGATGTCCATCAGCTCGGCTACACCTGCGATCAGGTGTATTACTTCTCGTATGCCGGGCCGGGTGACGGACAACCGCAACGCGACGCTACGTGCCCGATCCGGACGGGCGCACCGTATGAGCCGGACGACACCCAGGTGGCGTTCGCACAGCAGGTCGACCTGTTCGTCGAGCAGGCCGAACCGCTGCCACGACCCCTCGTCGTCGCAGCGCATTCGCATGCGGCGTGGGTGGTGTGGGATGCCGTCGCGGCTGGACGGGTCGAGGTGGATGGACTTCTGCTCGTGGGACCGTTTGCGAGTACACCGCTCGGCTATCCGCCGCCGGGGTTGCGCGCGCCGAAAGCAGTACTCGGGGATCTGCTGCGCTGGGCCGCACCGATCACCGACCTCGTCGACTTCAACTTCGACCCGGACTCTCCTGCTGCCCGCGACCTGCTGGCGACGCCGGGGGCTGCAGAGTCGATCTTCGCGCAACAGATGGACGCCCGTGCGTTGTCGTTGACATCGACCACCGACCTGCCGCTCATGCCTCACGGTTGGCACTTGGACGTCGAACGCAATGGGTGCCCTGCACGGGTCGCGCACCCGTACCTGCCGAAGTCGCCGCAGTTCGAGGACGCCGCAATCCGGTTCTTGAACCACCGGGCGCCCCCACCGTGCCCGGTCTGGCGCGACTGGGGTGCGGTGCTCGCGCACTCGTTCGGACCGCCGACCGCACCCCACGCCGACATGGCAAGCGAACCCGCTACGACGAGGCCGTGAGCAACACCTTGAGCGCACCGGTCTCACCGGCACGGGAGAACACGTCGTAGGCCTCCTCGAACTGATCCAGCACGAAGCGGTGCGTGATCATCGACGACGTGTCGAGCCTGCCACTGTCCACCAGACCGATCAGGGTCGGTGTCGAGTAAGTGTCGACAAGACCCGTGGTGATGGTGAGGTTCTTGATCCAGATGTCCTCGAGATGCAGGGTCGCGGGCTTTCCGTGCACCCCGATGTTGGCGACGTGCCCACCGGGCCGCACCAGCGCGACCGCCTGCTCGAACGTGGCCGGGATCCCGACGGCTTCCATGGTGACATCGGCACCGAGACCTCCGGTGAGGTCGCGGACGATCGCGGCGACGTCGTCGCGACCGCTGTTGACGACGACGTCGGCGCCGAACGCCTTCGCCGCGTCGAGCCTGCTGTCGGCGAGGTCGACGGCGACAATGTGACTGGGACTCATCAGCTTTGCCGCGAGGATCGCGGCGAGCCCGATGGGTCCGGCGCCGATGATGACGACGATGTCCGCCGGTTTCACCCGCCCGTTCAGCACCCCGACCTCGTAGGAGGTCGGAAGGATGTCGGCGAGCATGAGCATCTGTTCGTCGCTCACCCCGTCGGGAACGCGGTGGGTGGAGTTGTCGGCGAACGGCACGCGCACCTGCTCGGCCTGGGTGCCGTCGATGAGATGCCCGAGTATCCAGCCGCCACCGCCCAGGCACTGGCCGTAGCTGGTGTCGCGGCAGTAGCGGCAGCGTCCGCACGCGGTGACGCACGAGACCAGTACCCGGTCGCCCGGTGACAGGGTCTGCACGCCGGAGCCTACCTCGACGACCGTACCGACGGCTTCGTGGCCGAGGATGCGGCCGTCCGTCACCTCGGGGACGTCGCCACCGAGAATGTGCAGGTCGGTTCCGCAGATGGTGACAGCATCGACGCGCACGATCGCGTCGGTCGGGTCTTGGATGTGTGGGTCGGGGACGTCTTCCCAGACTCGCTTGCCCGGTCCGTGGAACACCAGTGCCTTCATGTATCGGCCCTCCGCCGAGTAGGTCTCCGGTCCGCGGACAAGCGTTGCACGGAATCGACCGGCGCGATACCGCCGTTGGTCCCGAACCGTGCGATCCCACCCGCATGTGTCGGTGAGCTGTGCCAGCATGGGCGCGACCGCCGAGAGGAACCTTGTGGCCACAGCCGACCTACATCGACTCAATCGCCTGCAGCGTGAGCATGCGGCGTGGGCGCTGCTGCGTGCCGACAATGCGGCGCTGGTGCTGTCGCTGTTGGGTGCGTATTTCGATCACGGCACACGGCGACTCCCGGCGCCCGAACTGTTCGCGTTGCTCGACGCCGACCTGCAGTCGATACGCGACGAAGGATTCGACGTGCCCCGCACCGGGCAGGCCTACTGCGCCGACTGGGTGCGTGCCGGGTACCTGCTCCGCCGTGCGGATACGGAGTCGCGGGAGGAAACCCTCGAGCCCAGCGAGTCGACGTTCGCCGCGCTCGCGTTCGTGGCGGGCCTGACGAGTGCCACCAGTTCCGTCACCGAATCCCGCCTCACCACACTTGCGGGCCAACTCCGCGATCTCGCCCGCGACTCCGATCCACGCAGCGAAACCCGGCTCGCGGCGTTGCGCGCCGAACGCGACGCGCTGGACCGTGAGATCGCGGCCGTCGAATCGGGGGACTTCTCGGTCCTCGACGAGACTCGGGCTGTCGAGCGGATTCGCGAGATTCTCGCGTTGGCCGGGGAGATCCCCGGCGATTTCGCCCGGGTTCGCGCTGAACTCGAGGCACTCAACCGCGAGCTCCGCGCTCGCATCCTCGACGACGACGGCGATCGCGGCGACACGCTCGGCGAGGTATTTCGCGGGGTCGACCTGATCGGCAGCTCCGACGCCGGCAGGAGCTTCACCAATTTCTACGACATGATCATCGACCCCGAACGGTCGTCGCAGATCGACGAGTGGATCGAGACGGTGCTTCAGCGGTCCTTCTCGTACGACCTCGATCCCGACCAGCGGCGCCGGTTCCGCGCGTTGCTCACCGAGATGGAGCGATCGGGCAGCGAGGTTCACGCGACCATGACGTCGCTGTCGCGGTCTCTGCGGCATTTCGTGCAGTCGCGGCACTACGAGGAGCACCGTCGTCTGCAGCGGCTCCTGCGGTCCGCTCAGCAGCAGGCAGTGAAAGCCGCGCCGCTGCGCAGACCGTACGACGTTCTCGATGTGGAACTGGTTCGGATCGGTATGTCCATCGATTCCGTAGCGGCGCTGCACCTGCACAATCCCGCCGACGATCTCGTCACCGAACCGGTGCAGGCGAACGAGATCGGCGAAGTCGACCTCGCCGACCTCCGGCGGATCGTCCGCGAATCAGAGATCGACATGGACGAACTCGCCGACAACATCACCTCCACGTTGCGTGTGCGAGGCAGCGCAACGATCGCCGACGTCCTTCGAGACCACCCCGCCACGCAGGGCCTCGCCAGCGCTGTCGGGCTACTCGTGCTCGCAGCCGAGCACGGACACCTCGTCGACGGCATCGAGGACATCGGGTGGACAGCACCGGACGGTCGGCTCCGTGTCGCGATGGTCCGTCGGCGCCGCTACGACCCCACCGACCCAGTATTCTCCACCGAGGAATCCTCATGACCGACACCGCAGGCCTGTACCCGGGCGACACCGGCGAGCTGGGCCTCGACACACGACGGGCACTCGTGCAGTTGCTGAAGGGGCCGTTGATCACCGCCGACAAGCATCCCGAAGTGTGGCGCACCGTCATCCGAGACGAAAAGGTGCTTCGCTCGCGCCTCGCCGACGTGTTCCTCGACCTCGTCGTCGACGAGGACGAACTTCTCGCATTCACCCGGCCGGCGGACACCGGCGATCACAAGACGCCGAGGGTACTGCGCACCCAGCGCCTCACGTTCATGGACACCGTGATGATCCTCGCGCTGCGGCACCGGTTGCTGCGTGCGCAACCCGGCGAACGCGTCATCGTGGGCTTCGACGAGGTCGGCGAACAACTCGAGGTGTATCGGGCAGCGACGAGCACCGATCCCGCGGGTTTCCGCAAACGCGTCAACTCGTCGTGGACCAAACTCAAGGAGTACTCGCTGCTGGTTCCCACGACCACCGAGGGCCGAATGGAGGTCTCGCCGGTGCTGCGGCAATTGTTCGACGCCGACCAGGTCGCCGCAGTGGAGGCGGAGTTCCGTAGCATCCTCGAGGAGAACCCGAGGTGAGTACGTCACCGATCCATCCGGCACAGTTCCGGCTCGCGCGCGTCCAGGTCGTCAACTGGGGAACCCTCCACGGATTCCACGATGTCCCCGTGGCACGCAAAGGTTTCCTCATCACAGGTGCGTCAGGGTCGGGAAAATCGACACTCATCGACGCGATCTCCACGGTGCTGATGCCCGGTGGCAGCGTCAGATTCAACGCAGCCGCACAGGAGTCGACGACCGGCGCGGGCCGCAACTTCGTCAGCTACATCCGCGGTGCATGGCGACGTGAGGCCGACGCCGACACCGACGCGCTCACGTCGTCCTACCTGCGGACGGGCGCAACATGGAGCGCCGTCGCCCTCACCTACCGCACCGGCGACGACACCTCGCCGGTCACCCTGATCAAACTCATGTATCTCAAACGCGGCGCGAACACGAACAGCGACGTGTCGGTACTGCATCTGATCCTCGATGCCGACGTCCGCCTCACCGAGTTCGAACCGTTCGTCTCCCGCGGCATCGATACCCGAGCGATCCGCAAGAACTGGCCCGACGCCACCGTCAACCCGAGCTACTCGCCGTTCGCACGTGCGTTCCGCAACAAGCTCGGAATCTCGTCGGAAGCCGCGCAGCATCTGCTCCACCGCACGCTGTCGGCGAAGAGTCTGGGCAGCCTCGACCAGCTCCTGCGCGACTACATGCTCGACGAACCCGGCACGTTCGACATCGCGCGGCGCGCCACCGAACAGTTCCGCGATCTGAACGAGGCCCACCGCGTGGTAATCGACGCGCGACGCCAGGTGGAGACGCTCGATCCGCTCGTCGCCCTCGCCAACACCCGCACACTCGGTCTGCACACACAGCGCGACCTGCAGGACGAAGCCGATCACCTCGACGCCGTGCACACCGAGATGACCGTGCGACTGCTCACCGAACGCGTCGAGGAGGCGACCGCACAGACCTCGCTGCTCGAGGCCGCGGCCGACAAGACCGCCGACGAGGCGAAATGCGCCTCCGAACACACCGTGGAGCTCAGGGCACGGCTCGAAGGCGCCGGAGACGGCCAACTCGCCACACTCCGGCTGCGACGCAACACCGCCGAGGAGACACGCGAGCGGATCTCTCGGCAACTCCGAACCCTCGAACAAGCGCTCACAGTGTGGGATGCGCAGACACCGACGACCGCCGCCGAATTCGCGCATCTCCGCGCCCAGATCGACACCGAACTGCGCGACCTCGACGCCCGCGCCGGCGAGCGCCGCACGCAGCTGCATTCGGTCATCGCCGACGTCTCCGAACGTCAAGCGCTGCTACGCACGCTCGTCGCCGACCGAGAGACGCTCGCGAAGCGCCGGTCGAATCTCGACACCCAATTGCTCCGTGCTCGCGAACTGATCTGCGCTGCAGCAGGACTGACCGAAGATGCACTTCCGTTCGCAGGCGAGTCGATCGAGGTACTTCCGGAACACGCCGAATGGACCGGGGCGATCGAGCGAGTGCTCGGGGGGTTCGGCCGCACCCTCCTCGTGCCCGACGAGCTACATCCGCGTGTCGCGGCCGCGATCGACGCGCAGCATCTCGGCGCGCGACTGGTGTATCGGCGGGTGCGTCTCGGCGCGACACCGAAGGATGCGCCGAGTACGTCGAACGAGTCGCTCGTTCGCAAACTCGACGTGCAGGCCGGTTCGTTCACGACGTGGATCCGACATCATCTGGCCGACCGGTTCGACTACGCATGTGTCGACACCGCCGACGATCTGCGGCGAGTCACGCGCGGTGTCACCCGCGCGGGCCAGGTCAAACACGGTGGCGACCGGTTCGAGAAGGACGACCGGTTCCGGGTCGACGACCGGAGCCGCTGGGTGCTCGGTTTCGACAACGAGGCGAAGCTCGTGGCGTTGCGCGACCGCATCGTCGCCGTCGAATCGGAGGTCGGGGAGCTCGCGAGGCGCCGCGACCGGTTCGAGCACGACGACACGGTGATCCAGCAGCGCCGCCACGCGGCAGGCACGGTGCACGATACTGCGTGGGCAGACGTCGATATCGCCACCGCGGACGCGAGCCTCGCGACGATCGACGAACGTCTGCAGGAGTGGCTGCGCGGCAACACCGAGTATTCGGTCCTCACCGCTGCTCTCGAACGCGCCGAGACCGAGGCGCAGGGTGCGCAGGACGCTCAGGTGGCGGCTCGGTCTGCGCTCGAGTCACATCGGAACGAGCTCACCGCGCTCACCGCGCGGCTCGACGAGGTCCGCGCGGAAGTGGTCGACGATGCACCCGCAGAAGTGGCCAGGCGCATTCGCGACCGTTTCCAGGCGGTGGCGCGCCGCGTCACCCACGACAACATCGACCGTGCCCTGCACACTGTGGGGAAGGCCATCGGAGACGAGCAGCGGCGTGCGGCCGGCGCGATCAGCGACGCCGAGCGGGACATCACCCGCATCCTCACCGCGTATCTCGCCGAATGGGAGGCGCGACGCGCCGAGATGCGCGCGGACGCCGAGTTCGTCGACGAGGCGCTGGCGGTGCTCTCGCGGCTGCGCACCGACGGTCTGCCCGCCTACGAGGACGAATTCTTCCGACTGCTCAGCGATCAGTCGCACCGCAACATCGGTGAGCTCACGCGGGCGATCCAGCGTGCGCCGGGTGAGATCCGGTCGCGTATCGATCCGGTCAACGAATCACTGCGGCACTCGCCGTTCGACACCGATCGGATACTGCGGATCGATGTGAAGGACCGCCGGTCGGCCACCGCATCCGAGTTCCTCGCCGAACTCGTCTCGCTGATGAGCGGGTCGTGGAAGGAAGAAGACCGCACCGACGCCGAGCGGCGTTTCGAACGGATGGCGGCTGTTCTCGAGCGTCTCGACTCCGGGGAGCCCGCGGACGTGCGGTGGAGACGCCTCGTGCTCGACACCCGCCTGCACGTCGGGTTCATCGGCGTCGAGGTCGACCTCGAGGGCAACGACACCAACTATCACGATTCGAGTTCGGGGTTGTCCGGTGGGCAAGCCCAGAAGTTGGTGTTCTTCTGCCTTGCAGCGGCGCTGCGGTACCAGCTGGCCCCGGCCGGCGCGGAGTTGCCACGGTACGGCACGGTGATCCTCGACGAGGCGTTCGACCGCGCCGACCCCGCGTACACGCGCCGCGCGCTGGACGTGTTCACGCAGTTCGGGTTTCACATGGTGCTCGCGACACCGCTGAAGCTTCTGCAGACACTCGACGACTACGTCGACGGTGTCGCGACAGTGAGCATCCGCGACAAGAAGTATTCGCAGTTGGCCTTGCTACCGATCCACGACGCCGGCGAGGCTCAGCCGTGAAGTGCGTGCCGCCGTCCGCTGTGGCCGGTAAGGCCCGGACCACCTACGCTCACCGGCGTGGAAGATGGGTTGCAGAGCCGGAACTCGGTGGACCGGATAGCTTGTCGATCGCATTGCACCCACCGGCCGAAGCTGCTGTCGCGAACGATCCCGACGCTGTCGTGGCATGGGTCCGCTCGTGGCATGCGTATCCCGGACCCGGCACCGTCGAGTGGGAGCTGCGTCGATGGCGGAGCTTCGGTCGCCAGGAGGTACCGGTTCGCCTCGTGTTGCGTGGTGCCTCCGAGATCGCAGAGGCCTCCGGACGCACACTCGAGTGGCGTACCGTCACCGCACGGCGACAACATCTGGCTGAGGCGCTCGCACCGGGCACCTCGACGCTCGCTACTGCGATCGCCTCGACGCACTCGAAGTGGCTGGAGTTGGACGAGGAGAACTTCGCACGGCTCGTTGCGGTCGTACGGTGGTTCTCGGACAACCCCGGGTCAGGCATGTTCATTCGTCAGTTGCCGATTCCCGGAGTCGACACGAAATGGGTGTCGCGCCATCGCGGCACGGTCGAGGCGTTGCTCGAGGGTGTGCGAGGCGATCGCGACCTCGGGGTGCGGGCACTGCCCCGGATGTGCGACGTGGCAGTGTGCGACCGGTCGCTGCTGCCGTCGGCTCCCCGAATCTTCGCGACGTCGATCGACGAGTTGTCTTCCCTTCCCTTGAAGCCTTCGACCACGTTGGTGCTGGAAAACAAGGAAGGCCTGCACGCCCTGCCCCACCTGCCGTCCACGGTGGCAGTGCACGGAGGCGGGTACTCGGTGCACGAACTGGCCACCGTGCCGTGGCTCGCGGCCTCGGACGTGGTGTATTGGGGTGATCTCGACACCCACGGCTTCGCGATACTCGATCGCTTCCGACAACATCTGCCGCACGTGCGCAGTCTGCTGATGGATTCGTCGACGATCGAACGCTGGGGCGAACTCGCAGTGCCGGAATCGTCACCGGCGACCCATATCCCGCAGCATCTGACCGAACACGAACACAACGCGCTCGCGCGGGTGCAGTCGGGCAGGCTGAGGATCGAGCAGGAGCGCCTCCCATGGCCGTACGTGGTCGAGTACCTGGTTGCACTCTGACGGTCCGGGTCATACGAAACCGAACAAGGGTGGGATCGCAACGACCACCAGCGCAGCCCATGCTCCGTATACGGGCAGATATTGCATCTGCCACCGTTCGACAGCACCGAATCCGCA
This sequence comes from Rhodococcus artemisiae, assembly GCF_036327795.1. Taxonomy (NCBI): domain Bacteria; kingdom Bacillati; phylum Actinomycetota; class Actinomycetes; order Mycobacteriales; family Nocardiaceae; genus Rhodococcus; species Rhodococcus artemisiae. Next base: position 61,600 of record NZ_JAUTXY010000018.1, on the reverse strand, counting down.
CCGCCCACGGATGAAGCGGATGCCCAGCCACGCCGCCCAGGACAGGTTGACGAGCAGGACCAGATTCAATCCGAGCGCGACTACCTTGTTCGCGGTGAAGCCGAACTCCACGATGCGCGTGAGCATGGCCACGAGCATCAGTACGTTGACGGCCAGCGCCGCCACCACGAGGACCATCTGAGCCACATCGAACACATCGGGCGCCCCGTGGGGGTCGCGAGCGGAGATGGCATACAGCAGTAGCCCCAGGACGAGGACGAGGATCAGGTCCATCAGGATGAGCAGGTCCCGGTCGACATCGAGAACGCTCCGAGACGAGACGAACGCGACGACGAATGCCGCGAACAACGCGAGCAGCATGAGGATCGTCAGCGGCGTGAAGACCCTGGTGAGCACGGGCGCGATGTTCTCGATCACCGCTTGCTTCGCCTCGACGAGCCACGCTGCCACCACCATCGCGCCCACTGGCGCGAACGGGAGGACCCATGCTTCGAAGAACCACTCGATGTCGATGTCCAGTGCGGCGAACGTTCCTGCCGTCAGGCCCATGAGCGCTCCTCCACCGAGCGCGAGCAACACCATGTAAACGATCCATTCCCCCGTGAACCGGACGAAGTCCATGCGTCGGCGGTCCGATCGCCAGTCTCCGCCGACGTACGCCACACCGACCACGAGCCACAACATGATCGGGGCGTGAATCGCCGCGATGATCTCGGTGTCGCCGCCGTCGTCGAACGGATAGACGTTCAGCACCAGGGCGGTCGCCACGAACGGAACTGCCAGTGCCGCAATGCCCGGAACGCTCATGTTCCGCTTCCACGCGAAGTACACAACGAGGAACGGCAGCACCAGCACGCTCAGGCTGCGCACGAGCACCTGTTCGGGAAGCCATTCGGCCCCGGCCTTGACGACCAGTCCTGCTGCGATGGCGAGGGCGAGAACCACTCCGAGTTCGCTGGGCCTGCGCCTGGCGCCGTCGTGTGGATCAGCCGGGACCAGCACGAGTTGTTTCCACAACCGGTCGGAGTGTTCTCGTGCGAACTCCCGGGAGATGTCGTCGACGCTACCCATCCGCCTCACAGCGACGAGAAATGCTTCGCTCGACGTGAGTCCCGCGATCGACAGGTCCGAAATCTGCCCGCGCAGATGCTCTTCCAATTCGTCGACGTCGGACGTCGAGATCACCCTGTGCCCCGAGACATATCCTCGCCACTGCGCGATCTGAGATTCGAGCTGCGCGTCGATGTCCATCACGCCCACCCTTCCGCCGCCGGTGGCAGCACGGTGGAGTCCCACACCCGATGCAGGGCCTCAGCGACGACCGTCCACTGCGCGGCACGTTCGGCGAGCATGTTCCTGCCGGCGTCGGTCAGCGTGTAGTGCTTCCGCCGACGACCGTTCTCTGCCGTATGCCAGGACGCCGAGACGCAGCCGGCGCGTTCGAGCCGATGCAGCAGCGGGTAGAGCATGCCGTCGGTCCACTGCATGCGACCGTCCGACAGTTCGTTGACGCGTTTGATGATCGCATAGCCGTACGACTCGCCCTCGGCGAGAATCCCGAGTACCAAGGGCGTGGCCGACGCAGCCACGAGGTCCTTGTCGATGAACATGACCCTCCTATACCTAGCACTTCTAGGCGTGAAGCCGACCCTAGCAGATCTAGGTACATAGAACTGTTAGGTGTCGGGGGATGTTCAACGCAACCGTTCACGTCGCCCGACGGTGCTGCGCAACCCTTCCGCTGCTGCGCGCACCGCGGCGACGTGGGCTTCCGGAGTGAATCGACCGGTGGGGCCGGTGACGCTGATAGCCGCGATGACTTCGTCGTCGATCCCGAACACCGGCGCCGCCACACAGGTGATGCCCAGCGCCGATTCCTCCCGCTCGAATGCGACACCGGTCTCGACGACCCGTTCGAGCTGCGTGCGCAGAATTCCGGGGGCGACAATCGTATGCGGCGTGCGACGGACCTTGGGCATCGACAGCGCTTCGTGGACGAGTTCTGCGTCCGCATGCGCCAGCAGGGCTTTCCCGATTGCGGTGCAGTACCAAGGATTTCGACCACCGGTGCGCGACGGCGACTTCGCCTGCCGGTGACCACCGAGCTTCACCACGTAGACGACGTCGAGTTCGTCGCGCACGCCCAGATGCACGGTCTCGTGAGTGCGTTCGTAGAGGTCCTGCAGGAACGGCATGGCCATCTCGAGCAGGCTGCGCTCGACGGAGGCCCGCATCCCCAGCTCGAACAGTCCTCCGCTGAGGCGGTATCCGCCGTCGACGCGATCCAGCAATCGATTGGCGACCAACTCCCCGGCCAGTCGGTGGACGGTCGCCTTGTGGAGTCCGGTGCGCCGGACGAGTTCGGCCAGCGGGAGAACATTGTCGTCGGGCCGGAACGCACGAAGGATCGTCACCGCCTTGCCGAGCACCGTGCCCAGATTTGCCGTCACGAGAACAGCGTATCGCTCAGTGAGACGAACCATTGTTGCTCGAGCCCTCGAAGCAGGACAGTAGAGGTCATGAGCAACCCCACGAACACCACCGCGGTCAGCGAGGCGGACATCGCCGCCGCAGCGGACCGCCTCGTGTCCGCTGCCGCGAGCGGCACCCCGACCGCCCCGATCCGCGACCTGATCGGCGAGAGCGATCTCGTCGCGGCCTACGCGGTTCAGCAGCGCTTCAACGACGGCCGCACTGAGGCCGGCGCCGTCGTCGTGGGCCGCAAGATCGGCCTGACGTCCAAGGCCGTGCAGGAACAGCTCGGTGTCGGCCAGCCCGACCTCGGGGTGCTGTTCGACAACATGGCATTCGACAACGGTGCCGACATCCCGATGAGCCTGCTGATCCAGCCGAAGGTCGAGGGGGAGGTCGGGTTCGTGCTCGGCGCCGACCTGATCGACGGCCCGCTCGACACCGCCCAGGTGCGGGGCGCCATCGAGTACGCGGTCGCCGCTCTCGAGATCTGCGACAGCCGGATCGCCAACTGGGACATCAAATTCGGCGACACTGTCGCCGACAACGCGTCCTCCGGCGTGTACGTCCTCGGCACCGAGCGCCGCACCCTCGACGAGATCGAACCCGTCGATGTCACCATGTCGATGGAGATCGACGGCACCGAGGTCTCCACCGGGAACGGCGCCGCCTGCCTCGGCGACCCGATCCAAGCCGTCGTCTGGCTCGCACAGACCGCCCGCGAACTCGGCCGGCCGCTGAAGGCCGGCCAGGTGATCCTCTCGGGTGCTCTCGGCCCGATGGCGTCCGTCTCCGCAGGCAGCACCGTCTCCGTCACCGTGTCCGGCCTGGGCACCGTGACAGCCCGTTTCGTGGAAGGAAAGCAAGCATGAGCAAGACCAAGGTTGCGATCATCGGATCGGGCAATATCGGCACCGATCTCATGATCAAGGTTCTGCGCACCTCCGAGGTTCTCGAGATGGGCGCCATGGTCGGCATCGACCCCGAGTCCGACGGCCTCGCCCGCGCCGCGCGCCTGAAGGTACCCACCACGGCAGAAGGCGTCGAAGGCCTGGTGAACCTTCCGAACTTCGACGAGATCGAGATCGTGTTCGACGCGACGTCGGCGAAGGCGCACATCGCGAACAACGAGCGTCTCGCACCGCTGGGCAAGCGCCTGATCGACCTCACGCCCGCCGCGATCGGTCCCTTCGTGGTTCCCGCCGTCAACGCCGACGAGCACCTCGACGCGCAGAACGTGAACATGGTGACGTGCGGTGGCCAGGCCACCATCCCGATGGTCGCGGCCGTGTCCCGCGTCGTGCCGGTCGCGTATGCCGAGATCGTCGCGTCGATCGCGTCGAAGTCGGCCGGTCCCGGTACCCGCGCGAACATCGACGAGTTCACCGAGACCACGTCGTCGGCGATCGAGACGGTCGGCGGCGCTCGTCGCGGCAAGGCCATCATCATCCTGAACCCGGCCGAGCCGCCGCTGATCATGCGCGACACGGTGTTCTGCCTGGTGGACGCCCCGGATCCGGCCACCCACGACGAGATCCGTCAGTCGATCGAGAAGATGGTCGGCGACGTCGCGGCATACGTACCGGGCTACCGTCTCAAGCAGCAGGTGCAGATCACCGAGATCCCGCAGGATCAGCCGGTCGAGACGCTGCTCGTCGACGGCAACCGCCCGACCCACCAGGTCTCGATCTTCCTCGAGGTCGAGGGCGCTGCCCACTACCTTCCCGCATACGCCGGCAACCTCGACATCATGACCTCCGCCGGACTCCAGATCGCAGAGCGGATCGCACAGAAGAAGGACAACGCCTGATGAGCAACACCACCGTCTTCGTTCAGGACGTCACCCTCCGCGACGGCATGCACGCGGTGCGTCACCGGATCACCCCGGCCGACGTCAAGCGCATCGTCTCCGCCCTCGAGGACGCGGGCGTCGACGCAATCGAGGTCGCGCACGGCGACGGCCTCGCCGGCGGTTCCGTGAACTACGGCCCGGGCTCGAACACCGACTGGGAGTGGATCGAGGCCGCAGCGGAGGTTCTCCAGAACGCCCGCCTGACCACGCTGCTGCTGCCCGGCGTCGGTACAGTCCACGATCTGCAGCGCGCATGGGATCTCGGAGTCCGCTCGGTGCGCATCGCGACGCATTGCACCGAGGCCGACGTCTCCGCACAGCACATCGCGACCGCCCGCGAGATCGGCATGGATGTGTCGGGCTTTCTGATGATGAGCCACATGGCTCCGGCCGAGGAGCTCGCGAAGCAGGCCAAGCTCATGGAATCGTATGGCGCGCACTGCGTCTATGTGACCGACTCCGGCGGACGGCTGACCCTGGGCGGTGTGCGCGACCGCGTCCGTGCCTACCGCGAGATCCTGAACGAGGGCACCGAGATCGGTATCCACGCTCACGAGAACCTGTCGCTGTCGGTGGCGAACAGTGTCATCGCCGTCGAGGAGGGCGTCTACCGCGTCGATGCGTCGCTTGCGGGACACGGCGCCGGTGCCGGCAACTGCCCGATCGAGGCGTTCATCGCGGTCGCCGATCTGTACGAGTGGAAGCACGGCTGCGATGTGTTCAAGCTGCAGGATGCAGCCGACGACATCGTCCGCCCCCTGCAGGACCGTCCGGTGCGCGTCGACCGCGAAACCCTCACCCTCGGTTACGCCGGTGTGTACTCGAGCTTCCTGCGTCACGCGGAGGCGGCGTCGGCACGCTACGACATCGACGTGCGCACGCTGCTCCTCGAGGCCGGCAAGCGCAAGCTGGTCGGCGGTCAGGAAGACATGATCGTCGACATCGCGCTCAACCTCGTCGCCGAGCGTGAGGCCGCGTCCGCCTGACGCAGGCGGCACAGTCGAGCAGAGGTCCCCGCCCGCGCTTCTCGGGCGGGGACCTCACCGTCGGCAGCCCTAGCGGAGCATCCTCAGCCAACACTCGTACACCAAAATTTGCTGCCACCCCGTTTCACCTGCGATTTCTCCCACTTCACTCGGTGAACATTTGCGACTAGGATGACGTCCTCACGCAAATATTTCACCGAACGGAGCACTCCACGATCACCCAGGCACAGCCCTCGACGTCCCATGTCCCCGCGAACCCGGGTGTGGTGGCCACTCCCGCACTCGCGCCGATCCCGACTCGGCCACTCGATCCGATCTGGTGCATCGACCGGTACGCCCTGCCCATCACCACGACCACGCCGCACGAGGCGATGGTCGAAGACCTGCTGTTCATCCGGGATGTCCTCGACACGGCGGGTATTACATACACGCTGATCCGCGAAGTGGACGACCGTCCCTGCCTGGCTGTCGACCGGGCCGACCGGAAGATCCTCGAGGCGAGCCTGGCATCGGCCTGTTCGGACCAGCCGTTCTATTCGAAAACGCTGGGAAAGAAGGGACTTCGACCTGTACTCGTGGCCGACGGGCGCCTGTCCCGGATGCGGAAGGCCCGCGCGTTCCGGCTGTATCGTCCGCGGGTGGAGCCGGTGAGCGGCCTGCGGTACGGCGCGTCCAGCGGCGTGGGGATCGAACTGTGGCGACGACGGGGTGACGAGCTCGAGCTCCCCGGCGCGAACGCGCTCACACGCAATACGGTGCTGCGCAACGAACTGGTGTGCACCACCGTCGAGCGGTACGGACAGCTCTGGCCGACCATCGAGGGCATGTTCGACGCGCATCCGTCGGGCCTACCGTTCGAGATCGATATCGTCTTCTCGTGGGTCGACGGCTCGTCGAAGACATTTCAGGCCAAGCGCGCCAAGCTCATGCAGAGCTATGTGGTCGGCGAGGGGGACGACTCCCCCGCACGCTACCGGCAGATAAACGAGCTCAAGTACGCGCTCCGCTCGGTGAACATGTACGCCCCCTGGGTTCGCCGGATCTTCGTCGCGACCGATTCCGATCGACCCGAGTGGCTTGCCGACGACGACCGGGTCACTTTTGTGCGAAGCGAGGAGTTCTTCGCCGACCAATCGATGCTGCCGACGCACAATTCGCAGGCCGTCGAGGCGCAGCTGCACCGCATTCCCGGACTCGCGGAGCATTTCGTGTATTCCAACGACGACATGTTCTTCGGTCGTCCGGTGGATCCCCAAGTGTTCTTCTCACCGGCGGGGGTCAGCAAGTTCATCGAGTCCGATATTCGGATCGGTCTCGGGCAGAACCACAGCGAACGCAGCGGTTTCGAGAACTCGGCGCGGGTCAATCGAGGACTGCTGCGAAAGCGTTTCGGGGTGACGATCACCCATCACCTCGAACATTCACCGGCACCGTTGCGCCGGAGCATCGTGGCGGAGATGGAGCGAGAATTCGACACCGAGTTCATGGCAACTGCAGGAAGCCCGTTCCGCGCAGTCGACAACATCTCGGTGACGAACTCCTTCTATCACTACTACGCGTTGATGACAGGACGCGCGGTGCAGCAGCAGTCCGCCCGTGTGAACTATGTCGACACGACGACTCACTCGGGCCTGCGAGAACTCGATACACTGCTCGCGAAACGCAGAACCGACTTCATCTGTCTCAACGACGGCAGCGCCCCCGAGGTCGATCTGGAAGTGCGTACCGCGAAGGTCACGCAGTTCCTCGATCACTACTATCCGATCCCCGCGCCGTGGGAGACCGCCTATCCCCGCTGACCGTCCCGGTCAGACGTTGAGGGTGAGCTCCGGATTCTCCGGGATTCTGACCCGCGCATCGGCGAGACGCTGGGCGGTCTCCTCGGCGGAGACGTGCCGACCGGCGGTGGCATGGCTGCCGGCCGGCACCACGGAATGCACGATGGTCTCGGGATAGACGTGTACCAGGTTGAACCCCTGTGCTCCGTCGCGACCGCGCTGAGAGTCGAACGGGACGTTGAGATCCTGGGTGTAGCACGTGGACGACGCCACGGATACCGGGATTCCGGCAAACGTCGCCGTCGTCGAGTAGTGCAGGTGACCTGCCAGAATTGCGCGGACATCCGAGTTGCGCACCACGTCGGCGAGCCCGGTCTGGTCTCGAAGCTCGACGAGCACCGCGAGGTCGAACACGCACGGCACCGGAGGATGATGCAGCACGAGCACGGTTCCGAACGGCGCGGGCGTCTCGAGTTCGCTTCGGAGCCATCCGAGTTGTTCAGGGCCGATCTCGCCGTGGTGGAACCCGGGAACGGAACTGTCCAGGGTGATCACCCGCAGGCCGTTGACGTTGTGGACCTGGTCGATCGGCCCGGAACCCGGGGACTGGTCGAGCAGACGTTCGCGGAAGGCGGCGCGGTCGTCATGGTTCCCCATCGCCCAGATCACGCGGGCGTCGAGTTCCTCCGCGACAGGTTCGACCAACGCACGTAGCTTCACATAGGCATCGGGCTGGCCACGATCGGCGAGGTCGCCGGTGAAGACCAGGGCCTCGGGCCGAACCTGCGACGCACGGATGTCGTCGACGATGCGCTGGATGTGCGCGTCGCTGTCGACCGTGCCGTAGAGCAGTTCGGTTCCACCCACCAGGTGGGTGTCGCTGAGGTGCAGGAGGGTGTGAGACGGCCGCGGGTACTCGGCTACTCGCTCTGACTCGGCGGAGCCGGTCATGATCACTCGCTTCCGTTCGGCGACGTTTCAGGATTCCACGCCGACTTCGAGGCTAACCGCATCGGTTGTACCTCTCCAACACGACTGCCGCGGCCTCGTCTGGGAAAGATCCGGCAAACACCCGATGACCAACCATGACCTGCGCACACGCGGGTGTTTACATCTACGCCGCGACCAGTTCCTTCTCCGGGCCCGAGGTTGCAGCGGGAATCGGCGTCAGCGACGGCCGTCGTACCAGCGCCACGCCGACGTACATCACGAGCGAGATGATCACGGCGAGGAACGTCGTCCACCCGTCGACGTCGGCCGTCACCAGATCGTTCGGGATGTACAGCAGGGTGTTGTCGACGCCGTAGATCGTGGGCGTGAGGACGAAGAACCCGACGCGCACCCCGATACCGGCGACCGCGGCGGCGGCGACGGCAACGCCGTCACCGCGCGTCCAGAACAGGCCCAGGATGAACGGCACCACCAGCGACGCGAGCAGCAGGTCGAAGGTGAGGGTGAGCAGGATGCCGGTCTGCGGGACTCGCAGTGCGACGATCGCACCGAGCGCCGCCATCGGGAGCATCGCCCAGCGAGTCGCCTTCATGACGTCCGACGACATCGCGGCATGCTCACCACCGACCCGGAAAATGTTGCGCACCAGCACAGTCGCGGTGGACAGCAGGATTCCGCTGATCGTCGTCAGCGACGCAGTGACGAGACCCGACAGGACGAGGATCGACAGCCACTGCGGCGTGTACTCGCCGAGCAGCACGTACAGGATAGGGGCATCGGCGGCGCTGTCTCCCACGATGGAGACCGCGGCGAGTGCAACGAACGACAGCGGGACGCACAACAGCAGGATGCCCGTCGCTGCGGAGAAGCAGGCGCGCTGTGCGGCATGCGGCGACTTGGCGGAGAATACGCGCTGCATCAGGTCGATCGCGACGAGGTTGCCGAGGCCGAGCGCGACGATCGTCGCCCAGTTGATCGCTGCGCCCTGCGCGGGATCGGTGAGCTGACCCAGATTTCCGATGCCGAGCCCCTCAGGGCTGGAGAACCCGGGGCCGGCCGCGACCCACAGGAGGAGCGAGATGATCCCCACGACCATGACGCCGAACTGCACCATGCCGGTGTAGACGCTGGCGAACATCCCACCGGCCATGGTGTAGGCGAGCACGAACGGGATGATCACCAGCACTGCCATCGTGTAGTTCAGGCCCAGGAAGTATTCGAGCAGGTAGCCCAGCGCGACCAAGTTGCCCGCGAGCAGGATCCCGAAGCTCACCACCGTAAGGACTGACGCGGTGATCTCGGTGCTTCGCCCGAACCTCTGCCCGAAGTATTCGGGAAGGGTCACCACTCCGGTAGCGCGTAGCTTCTTCGCGAAGAACAGGCCCACGAGGAGCACGCTCACTGCAATACCCAGTGGCATCGCAGCGCCGGCCCAGAAACCGAATGCGGCGGACAGGTCTGCACTGCCGAGGGTCGCGTTGGAGTCGATGACCTGCGACATGAGCAGGACCGCGATGACGGGCGCGCCCAGTGAGCGGCCGGCCAGGAGGAAGTTCCCGGTATCTCCGCGAACTTTGCGAGTGGAATAGAAACCGGCCCCGAGCAGAACTACGAGGCACACGGCGACACCGGTGATGATCATGACAGCTCCATCGAGAGGGTCAGACGGCAGGAGCGCTGCGTTGGGCTTCGCGTCCGAGCGAGTAGAGAGGGCGTGCATTGTCGGGAAGAGCGATCTCGCCATCAGCGAGACGGCGACGGAGATAGACGAAACTCTGGGCGGTCTGCGCGAACAGGTGCTCGCCCGCTCGTACACCGTCGTACCGCGGACCGTCTTCACCGACGAATCGATCCAGGGGTTCGACCCACGTGTCGTAGTCGACATTGAAGAAGAGCGGGAACGAGTAACGCTCTTCGGCTACCTTACGCACCCGATGTGACGTCGCTGTAAATGTCCCGTTGGTCCAAATCTCCAGTAGGTCACCGATGTTCAGTACGAATGCGTCGTCGCGGTATGGAACGTCGATCCAGGTGCCCTCAGCGTTGACGACCTGGAGTCCCGGCGCCGTGGGCAGCAGGAGCGTGAACACCTCGTAGTCGGTGTGGGCACCGATACCCGGCCGGTCGTCGGCACTCGGGTCGTGCGGATAGTGGATCATCCTCAGCTGTGCGGGTGGGGTGGTGACAAATCGATCGAAGAGATCCGCCGGCTCACCCAAAGTTTCGGCGAAGGCGCGCAGGATGACTCGGCCGAGACCGAAGATCGCGTCGTAGTAGGCGGTGACGGGGCCGGCGAAGTTGTCGAGTGTGGGCCACTGGTTGGGTCCGAGCAACGGATTGCCCGCAAGATAATCCGGGTCGTCGGCCGGGAGATCGATCGAGAGGTCGTAGGCCTCTTTGTGGTCGGGGGTGGCACCCGCGAACACCTCCTCCCCTGCCGGGACATATCCACGATGATTGGTGGAATTACCGATGTACACGGACATTTTCGTGTCGTCCGATTCCGCGAAGAATCGCTCGGCTGCGCCCTTCAGCTCGTCGATCAGGGTGCGATCGATTCCGTGACCGATGATCTGAGCGAAGCCCACCTCGCGGGCTGCTCGGCCGAGTTCGTCGACGACGGCGTCGCGTTCATCTGCGCCGACGATGAGAGCGGTGACGTCGATGACCGGAATACTGGTGAAGGTCACGGGATTCTCCTGAGGTCTGCGCCGGAGCCTGCGTCGAGGTCGAGTCGCTGCCAGTTCCGCACGACGGGATTCCCGTCGAGGTCGTGGTCGCGAGTGCCGATCCGGTCGCCGAACACCGGATTCAGGTGTGCACCGACCCGATACGGGAGGCTGGAGGCGGTGATGATCCACTGCTCGTCGCGCACAACGCCGAGCGCGATCTCACAGTCGAAGAGCTCTTGTGCCGCGCGTAGGCTCGCGGCTCCGCGGATCTGTTCGTGCAGTGGACTGTCGAGCGGTGGACTGTCGAGCACGTGCGTACGGCCCCGGGCGAATGCGAAGTCGCCGCCCACGCGCACGACGACTCCGGGTGCACCGGTGTCGAGGTCCTCGAGCAGGTACTCGTCGATGTCCGGTGAGGTTGCGGCGATCCGCCAGTGTTCGATGTAGTCCTCGAATATGCCTTGCTCGACGAGGGTGCCGTGATCGAGTGCATTCAGAGCGCCCGCGTCCGGTGTCGGGCCTGCCGGGTGCAGCGCGACTGTGCGGCCCCATTCGACGTGGTCGCTGTTGTCGAACAGCGGGCCGGCGAATCCGTCCTGATCAGCCAGCACGAGCAGGTCTCCGATACCCAGGGCACGAAGCGCGGGTGCCTCGATCTTCGGTAGCGCGGCGGGCTGTCGAAGATCGCAGTACAGTGCGCGTCCCTGCAGCCAGGTGACACGAGTCGTCGTGTCGTCCGGATGCTCCGGTCTGCTCAGCAGGGTGCGCTCGAAACGGGTTCCCGAGAGCGACGTAGCGACCGTCACGCGCCGCCTTCCTTCCACCGTGCACGCTCCTGCGCGAACGCCACGGACTGGATTCGCTGGAAGGCGTCGATCGATTCGGTGTTGTCCACCAGGAACTTCCGGTGTTCGGCGAGAGAGAATGTGCCGTCGGTGATCTCCACTCCCCCACCGCGACCGGCGGCGAGGTCGGCGCGCAGGTCGAGCAGTTCCTCTGGATCGACGGGGTACCAGGAGATCCGGTCGAAGAAGCGCAGAAGCCACGGTGTGCCGTCCTCGAACGGACCTGCCTGTTGTGGATGCCGGTGGTTCCACACCTGTGTGGTGCGTCCGACGAACTGGTAGCCGCCCGGGCCTTCCATTCCGTAGATGCACAGATATGCGCCGCCGATCCCGACCGCATTCTCCGGAGTCCAGGTGCGTGCGGGGTTGTACTTCGTGGTGACAAGTCGGTGCCTCGGGTCGAGCGGGGTCGCGACCGGCGCACCGAGATAGACGTCGCCGAGCCCGAGCACCATGTACTCGGCGGCGAAGACGGTGTCGAACACGTCGGCGACGGCGTCGAGGCCGTTCATGCGGCGGATGAACTCGATGTTCCACGGGCACCACGGTGCATCGGAACGCACCCCGTGCATGTAGCGCTGGATGGCTTCGCGCGTCGCAGGATCATCCCACGACAGCGGCAGCCGCACGTGCCGGCTGGGAACCTCGAGTTCCTCGCTGTCGCCGAGGGTGTCCTCGACGTCCGCGAGGTGCCCGAGCAATGTCTTCACGGGCAGCACGTCGGGGTCGACCTTGACCTGCAGCGATCGGATGCCCGGAGTGAGTTCGAGCAGGCCGCGTGGGCGGTCGGCGTCGAGCTGCTGGTGCAGCGCGTGGATGCGGGCACGCAGACCCAGGTCGAGGGTCATGTCGCCGTATTCGACGAGCACGTTGTCGTCGCCGCTGCGCCGGTAGGTGACGGCGGTGTGGCCGTCGCGGCGGGCGAGGACGCCGTCGTCGCCATCTCCGCCGTTGGAGGTGACCAGCGACAACCCTGCGCGACGCGCGGTTCCGAGTGCACGGCGGGATGCGACGTGCTCCGCCCGCACCGGCACGAACCGGATCGTGTTGCCGGGGGCGAGCTGACCGAGCTTCCAACGGTCGGCGGACGCCACGGTCGCCGGGCACACGAAGCCGCCGAGGCTCGGGCCGTCGGGTCCGAGGAGGATCGGGGTGTCGCCGGTGAAGTCCAGTGCACCGACAGAGTAGGCGTTGTCGTGGATGTTCGAGGGGTGCAGTCCGGCCTCGCCGCCGTCGGTGCGGGCCCATTCCGGTACCGGGCCGACGAGCCGGACGCCGGTGCGGTCGGAGTTGAAGTGCACCTCGTAGTCGGTGGCGTAGAGGGTGTCGATGTCGGCGCGGGTGAAGAACTCGGGTGCGCCGTGCGGTCCCTCGGTGACGGCGATCCGCCAGTGCGTCGTGAGGGCGGGGATGTGCTCGGAGGGCACTGCAGCGCTCTGTCCCGACGGGATGTCGCCGACGACCAGCACGTCTCCGTCGCGGAGTGCGCGACCCTCGTGACCACCGAATGTCCCGAGTGTGAAGGTTGCTGTGCTGCCCAGGAATTCGGGGACATCGAGGCCGCCGGCCACCAATACGTAGACACGCAGGCCAGGCCCCTCGATCGTTCCGACGTCGAGTAGTCCGCCCGCCGGGACCGTGACGGGCCGCCACTGCGGCACGATCTCACCGTCGATGCGCACCGTGACCGGGGCGCCCGTCACGCACACCACGGTGTCCTCGGTGAATCGCAGGGCCGGACCGACCATTGCGGATTCGAGGCCGGATGTGCCCTCGTCGTTCCCGAGAGCGGTGTTGCCGAGGCGGAACGACAGGTCGTCCATCGGTCCGGACGGCGGCACACCGATCTGCCAGTAACCGGCGCGACCCGGGTAGTCCTGGACGGTGGTGAGCATTCCCGGGCGTTCGACGGTGATCTTCGTGGTCATGGCGAACTCACACCTCCTGTGGGCGCGTGACGATCATCCGCACGGGTGTGGGATCGAAACCGTTGCACGGGTTGTTTATCTGCGGGCAGTTGGAGACGAGCACCAGCACGTCGCGGTCGGCCCGGATGGCGAGACGCTTGCCGGGTGCGGACAGCCCGTCGACGATGCCGAGGGTGCCGTCGGCCTCGACGGGCACGTTCATGAAGAAGTTGATGTTGGAGACCAGATCCCGCTTGCCGAGGCCCCACTCGGCACCTTCGATCAGGAAGTTCTCGACGCATGCGTGCTGGTGTTTGGTGTGGTGCCCGTAGCGGAGGGTGTTGGATTCCTGCGAGCAGGCACCGCCGACGGTGTCGTGGTTGCCGACCTCGTCGCCGACCAACGTCATGAGGGGTTCGCCGTCGGAGTCGCGCAGTACCGAACCGGTGGTGAGGAACAGGTTTCCCTGTCCTGCAACGGTTGTGGCGGAGCTGTAGCGGGAAGCGGTGTCGTGGGCGTCGTAGATCAGGGTGTCGACGGCCTGGTTGCCGTGGAGGTCGACGATGGTCAGGACGTCGCCGGCAGCGACGACCGCCGACCAGGGTCCGCGGAGTTCGACGCTCTCGTCGAGCACGACGGTTCCGGGGACGAGTGCAGCAGTATCGAGGGTGGCGGTCATGGGTCAGTTCTCCATTCCGGATTCGGCAGCAGCCCAGGCATCTTCGGTGTTGAGCACCGCGCGGTGGTACTCGGGTTCGGCGGTATCGACCGAATCGAGTTCACCTGGGGCGCGCCACGCGGTTACTTCGAGTGGGGTCGTGACGAACTCGCGGTCCGGGTCGAGAGGGTGCGCGGTATTGGCGATGAGCACGATGACGGGGAGGTGGACGAGCAGATCCACATACGCACCGGCGCCGGCGGTTCCGGTGCTGGTGAGCGCGCCGTCGTCCTCGACGCGGATGCCGTGGAAGAACGACAGTGACGGCGGGAGGTCGCGGGGCTGCAGATCGTGCTTGGCGGCGGCGACCTTGAACAGTTCACGTCCCGCAGGGGACGACGAATGCAGCGCACCGGCGCCGTATCGCGCGGTGTTTCCTGCCGCGTGGCTCGTGCCGCACAGAGCGTCGTGGTGGCGCGAGGTGTCGGCGACGACGGTCGCGAGTACACGTCCCTGATCCGAGAGCAGTGGGTGCCCGACGCCGAGGTAGGCCTGCCATGGCACCTTGACGGTGTCGGCGACGTTGAGCCGCTCGTGCGTGGCATCGGCACGGAACAGGAGAAGGTGTGCGCACGCGGCGCCGTCGAGATCGCGTAGACGCAGGCGAGTGCCGCGCGCGAGGACCTTACTGGTGTAGCGGCCGCCCGGCACCGTCTCGGCCCAGGTCATCGACACACACCGACCGTTGGGCGGTGTGGGCCACGCCGACGCCGGCACGATCGGCATGCCGTCGGTGACGGTTCCGGCCTGGGAACGTGCGTGTTCTCTGGCGGCGTGGGTCGTGGCTGTCGCGAGTGTCTCGGTCATGGTGCTCCGATTCGTGGCGGACGGGGTAACTGTCGAGTGACAGTTTTCAGAGCGCGCATCTTCGGAGGATGTCCCCGGCGTAACGAGTGTGTGGCCGATGTTTCCAACTGATGACGTAACGCTCACACATCGATGCGATTGGGTAGCAACACAACTCGATGTGCCAAGGTGGTGAGGTGACCAGAGCAGGACCAGGCCGTCCCCGGCTGACAAGCCCTCGACGCCCGGGCACCACCGCCCGCGCAGAGATCCTCGACGCTGCCGCAGAGTTGTTCAGCACGCGCGGTTTCGCGACCACCTCGACGCGACAGATCGCCGACGCCGTCGGCATCCGCCAGGCGTCGCTCTACAATCATTTCGCGACGAAGAGCGACATCCTCGCCACTCTTCTCGACGCCACCATCGCTCCGACCGTCGAGTTCGACGAGAGCCTCGACGACTCCGAACCCGCCGCGGTGCTGTTGTGCGCGCTGACGTGGTTCGACGCCGCGCAGTTGTGTGCGGGACGGTGGAACCTCGGCGCGCTGTACATGCTGCCGGAAGTTCGCAGCGAGCCGTTCGAGTCGTTCCGGCAGGGCCGCCTTCGTCTCGCGCGCCGCTACCGCGATCTCGCCGTCGAGGTGCTCGGCGGCAGCGATCCGCGCGCCGAGCTGCCGTTCCGGCTCGTGGAGTCGGTCATCGATATCCGCGCAGACCGGCAGATGGACGAGCAGGTGATCGACGCGCAGCTCCCCGAGATCCTCGCGACCGCGGCACTCACTGTCCTCGGGCGTCCCACCGAGGACGTCGTGGATCGGGCGCGTGCTCTCGTTGTGGGTGTCGCGGACGACTCGCTCGGGGCAGTGCGAGCTCAGGAATAGGTGCGCTCAGGCACAGGTCAGTGCCGGTCGTACGAGGTGTCGGGTGGCGTGCGGTCGGCGCCTTCGACCACAACTGCATTGTGCCTCCGTGAACCCGGACCGACGTGGGACTCGGCACGCATCCGATCCGACATGTGCGGGTAGTGCAGCTCGAATGCGGGGCGCTCCGACCGGATACGCGGTAGTTCCGTGAAGTTGTGACGCGGCGGCGGGCACGTGGTGGCCCACTCGAGCGAATTACCGTAGCCCCACGGATCGTCGACGGTGACGACCTGCCCGTAGCGGTAACTCTTGAAGACGTTCCACACGAAGGGCAACGTCGACGCGCCGAGGACGAAGGCGCCGATGGTGGAGATCGTGTTGAGCGTCGTGAAACCGTCGGACGGCAGGTAGTCGGCGTACCTGCGAGGCATCCCCTCGTTGCCGAGCCAGTGCTGAACCAGGAACGTCAGGTGGAAGCCGATGAACGTGAGCCAGAAGTGCCACTTGCCGAGACGTTCGTCCAGCAACCGGCCCGTCATCTTCGGGAACCAGAAGTAGATCCCGGAGTAGGTAGCGAAGACGATCGTGCCGAACAGGACGTAGTGGAAGTGGGCCACCACGAAGTAGGTGTCGTGGACGTGGAAGTCCAGCGGCGGCGAGGCGAGGATGATCCCGGTCAGACCCCCGAACAGGAAGGTGATGAGAAAACCGATGGCGAACAGCATCGGGGTCTCGAACGTGATCTGCCCTCGCCACATCGTGCCGATCCAGTTGAAGAACTTCACCCCGGTGGGCACCGCAATGAGGAAGGTCATGAACGAGAAGTACGGCAGCAACACCGCACCGGTCGCGTACATGTGGTGCGCCCACACCGCAACCGACAGAGCGGCGATCGCGATGGTCGCGTAGACCAGACCCGAGTATCCGAAGATCGGTTTGCGGCTGAAGACCGGGAAGACCTCGCTCACGATCCCGAAGAACGGCAAAGCCACGACGTACACCTCGGGATGCCCGAAGAACCAGAACAGATGCTGATAGAGCAGCACTCCTCCGGTCTCAGGGTCGTAGATGTGGGCGCCGAGAAGCCGATCGGCAAGACCTCCCATGAACGCCGCGGTCAGCAGGGGGAACACCAGCAGGATCAGGATCATCGTGATGAAGACGTTCCAGGTGAAGATCGGCATCCGGAACATGGTCATACCGGGCGCACGCATGCACACCACGGTGGTGATCATGTTGACGCCGCCGAGGATGGTGCCCAGGCCGGTGACCGCGAGACCTGCGAACCACAGATTCGCACCGATCCCGGGCGAGTGGATCGCATTGGCGAGCGGCATGTACGAGGTCCACCCGAAATCGGCTCCGCCTCCGGGAGTGATCAGACCGAACAGGACCACGAGTGCACCGAAGAGGAAGAGCCAGTAGCTGAACGCGTTCAAACGCGGGAACGCCACGTCGGGCGCACCGATCTGCAACGGGAGGATGTAATTGGCGAATCCGAACACGATGGGTGTCGCGTAGAGCAGCAACATGATGCCACCGTGCATGGTGAACAACTGGTTGTACTGCTCGGTCGACAGGAACTGCAGCCCCGGCACGGCGAGCTCGGTGCGCATCAGCATCGCCATCAACCCGCCCGCCAGGAAGAAGGCGAACGCCGTGACGATGTACATGATCCCGAGCGTTTTCGGGTCGGTCGTCGTGATGAGGTTGTAGAGCACCGCTCCCTTGCGGGCGCGTCGTTCCGGATAAGGCCTTGTTGCTCGGGCCTCCACCACCACCGGATTCATGGACGAACCTCCCGGACGACCGCGGCGCCGACGTGCGGCATTCCACCGGCACCTGCCCTCCGCATGCCTGAGTCTCCCGGGACAGGCCGGTAGCCCCGAGCGTAGACCTCGCCCGATCAGGTGGCGGTGGATTGCGGGAATCAGGCTCACCTGCCGCTACCGACGTGAGCGCCGGAAATGCTGGTTGGTGTATCGAAATATCGGACACGTACCGTCATTTCTGACATCTACGGTCCTGCGCTCGCTCGACACGTCGAATTCTCCGACGATTCCGTCGTCTTCCCAGAGAAAATCGAGGCGATAGCGTCGACCGTCGCGCGCAGCGATCTCGTGCTGTAGCTGCGGACGAGGCAATCTCGCCTCATCGATCCGCAGCCGCGACAACGACTCGCCGACACTCTCACTCCGCGTGTCCAGGAAGCGTACGACTGCTCGTGCACGTCCGGCAGTGTCGACGCAGCTTCGGTGTCGATACGCAGCAGCGCATCGCCGACGACGACTGCTTGCGGCTTCGGCACGGAGCGCGCGAGGTCCGAGATCGTGCGAGCCACCGACGTCACCGGTACGCCATCGACGATCGTGAGGTCTGTTTTCGCCCACTGCGCGACATGAGTGTGTAAGTGTGTATCCGAGTCCTTCGTCGCGCCCCCTCGTCGGATCCCCGCGACACGTGCACGCGTGCACGCGGAATATTCCAGACGGGCGCGCCGTGCAGAATCGCCGCCGAGACGTGACTCAGTGCGTTCCCCGGGCCCAGTGTCGAGCCGATGTGGCGCGCGAGGACACCGCGGCCGGCGGGAGCGGCCCTCGGAGGCTGCCGCAGACGCCGGAAATGCTGGTCGGTGTCCGATATTTCGGTACACCGACCAGCATTTCCGGCACCGATGTCAGGCGCTCTCGAAGCCGAGCAGGCGCGACGGGCTCTCGACCACCGAGTACTCCGATGCGTCCCCCTGCACCACGCGGCTCCCGGTGCCGTCGACCCCTACCGGCAGATCGCCCGCGAGCGTGATCCGGTGCAGGCGACGGGTGTGGTCGCCGAAGTCGGCGATCCCGTAGTGCTGGGTGGCGCGATTGTCCCAGATGGCCACATCACCCGGCGACCAGGCCCAGCGGAAGGTGTTCTCGAGCTTGGTGACTCGCGCCTGCAAGAGCTGCAGGAGCGCGGTCGTCTCGGACGACTTCAACCCCACGAATTCCTTGACGAAGTGCCCGAGGAGCAAGGTACGCTCCCCCGTCTGCGGATGAACACGGACGACGGGATGGATCGTTTCGTAGGTGTTGCGGCGGAACTCGTCCTGATATTGCTTGCGTTCGTCGGTGAGCGCGGGATCGTTGCTTCCGGCATCCAGTTTCTCCGCGTAGTCGTACAGGTTCGTGTGCAGTGCCCACAGGTTGTCGACCAACGACTTCAACGCATCCGGAAGCTGGTTGTAGGCCGCGGTCGTCGACGCCCATGTGGTCGCGCCCCCGTACGGCGGGAGGGTCACGGCTCGCAGGATCGACGCCTTCGGAATGCGGTCGACGAAGCTGACATCGGTATGCCAGCTGTTCGCGGCGCCCTCGATCGGAAGCAGGCGCTTCCCCTTCGAATGCACCGTCGGGTGCGACTGCGTCTGCTGACCGAGGAGACCCGCGAACGCCCACTGGCCCTCATCGTCGAGATGCTCCTGCCCCTGGAAGACGATCGCCTTGTTCACGGCCAGCGCGTATCGGATGGCATCGACGGTCTCGGAAGACAGATCGCCGGACAGCTTCACCCCATCGATCCGGGCGCCGATGTTCTCGCCGAGCTTGGTGACCACGATTCCTCCGGCGCGGTAGATCTCCTCCGCAGTTGCTACCGGGCGCTCGAGTTCGCTGAGGGTCATGTGAGGCTCCTGGGTCGTCGTTCATTGCCTGCACGCAGCTTTCCAACGCGACCGCGACGCGTCGACCGTTCGGCTCACGGGGATCCGAACCCGCCGCCGACACCCGGTAGCATCAGTGCCCATGCGAACTTCGGCGAGAGTTCTCCTCGCAGCAGCCGCCGTCGCCCTGGCCTCAGCGGGGACGGCGACAGCGGCGCCCGCTCCCATCGTCGACGGCAACGGCGCCATCGTGGCGCCGAACTCCACACAGATTTCGTTCGCACACACGCCGTCCGGTACGCGCGCAGGTACTGCGAACGAGCACGAGTCGCGTGCCGGGGTCTCCATCGTCAAGCTGTACCTCGCCGAATATGTTGTTCGGCACGGCGATCCGACCGATCGAGCCGACGCCGTCGAGATGATCCGCGCGTCGGACGATGCCCTCGCCGACCGGCTGCATGCGAAATACCCGCAGGCGATCTCGACGACGGTCGCCGAGTTCGGTCTCGTCGACACCCATGTGCCCGGGTACTGGGGGTTCGGAACCACGTCGACGCACGACATGGTGACCTACCTCGAAGCGAAGAAGCGCACCGACCCGGGCTCCCCCGTACTCGCCGCGATGGCCTCCGCCCACGAGACCGCGGCCGACGGTTACCCGCAGAACTTCGGCACCGCGTTGCTCGCCGGGGTGATCGGTACCAAGTGGGGTTGGAGCGACGACCGCTCGTTTCACGCGTCGGCGTCGTTCGGGTCCGATTTCTCCGTCGCCGCGTCGGCATTTGGGTCGGCGAGCCGGTTCACGGCTGACGTCCTCGGCGCGTTCACCGAAGGTGAGCCTTCCCCCTCCGACCGCGGATACCGGCTCGCAGACTGTCCGGCCGTCGCGTGGCTCGCCGATGACCCGGCTCTGAGTGCGCCCGCGCAAGCACTGCTCGACGCGGTTCCCCCACAGCAGACCGCAGCATTCTGCGGAGTGTGACTCCTACTCCGCGACCCGTACGTACCGTGGAGAACATGAGCACCGCATGGCAGAACCCGGACTCCGTGTCCCTCATGCTCGACGACTGCGCGACATGGGCAGTGGTCGGCCTCTCGGGCGACCCCAACCGGACCGCATACCGCATCGCCAAGCTGCTCCGCGAGCGCGGGAAGCGGGTGGTGCCCATCCACCCGAAAGCTCCGACGGTCTTCGGTGAACAGGGCTTCGCGACCCTCGCCGACGTACCGTTCCCCATCGACGTCGTCGATGTGTTCCGCCGGTCCGACGCCGCAGGCGAGTTCGCCGATCAGGCCGTGAGGATCGGCGCGAAGGGAGTGTGGTTCCAGCTCGGCGTGATCGACGAGGACGCCTTCGCGCGGACGACCGACGCCGGGGTTGCGATGGTCATGGACACCTGCCCCGCCATCGAGTGGGGAATGCAGCGCAAGAACTGAGTCGCTTATCCGCTGTGCGACAGGCGCTTTCCGAGGGGATCACCCGTCTGGTCGTCGAGACGCCAGAAGGTCCAGCCATCATATTCGGCGTCGTCGTCGCTGACGAACTTCGTGACGGCGTTCGCCGCGGTGGTGGGATGGCTGAATCGGCGGCCTTCCATCGGGCCACGGGTGATCTCGACGTTGCTGTTCTCCTGGTCGAAGCGCGCGTGGATCCGATATCCGCCGAAGTCCGCTACGATCGCCGTTCTGGGGTCGACGAATTCGGGTTCGACCGCCGGCGTGATCGCCTTCGCGGGCCTGGTTCGCGGCCGCAACACTTCCCTGCTATGACGGGAATCGCGAACTCGGTTGAGGTTGAGCAGATCCCACCGGTCATGCCCGTGCACGATACTGCTCATCGGAATCGGATGACTACCGGTGGGTACACGACCGGGACGTTCGGCGAGCCACAGTTCGACGTCTGCCGCGATCCCCGATTCCACCTCGTCGGATTCGACCATGTAGAACTCGGGACATTCCTTGCCCAGATCCACGAACACCCAGTACGACGACCCCGTGGGATCGCTGCCCGGTGTGCCGTCCTGCCGGCGCGCCATCCACTGACCTCTGGTGGTCGACCGCACCCGGACGACGCAACTGCGCCCGTCCACCCCCTTGACCCGCACAGAACGAGAGCCCTTCAGCTGTGTCGCACTTCCGCCTCGCTGAACGACATCGGTGACGAACGCCCGGACGCCCCTGTCGGCTGACTCTTCCATGGGCCAACCATACGGTTACATACCGGATGCCGGATAGTCCCCGTACCGGTTACCGAAAGGCATCGCCCTTGGTGGACAACGCCTTGACACGATCGACGATGCGTTCTTGCAGCTTGGACGGGGTACGCCAGCGCATCGCGAGCTTGCCGCAGTCCATCGCGTGCTCGGCGATGATGTCTTTCAACCGGTCGACATCGAGCAAGGCGAGCTTGTCGCGCAGACCCGATTCTCCCCCGTCACGGAACACCTCGAACGGGTCGAACGGGCCGGGCGCACGCTCGGCACGCCGAGCCGGGAATTTCCGGGCCGGAGTCGGACGCACCGTGGTCGGAACCAGGGCTGCCGTCGAGACGACCCGTGCTCACAGATACACCTGCGCATTCATCAGAATCGTCTCGGTGAGCATGCGCAGGGCATCGAACTGTCCTGCACCACCGCATTTGCGTTCGAGAGTGCCGTACGGAACGAACTCTGCCTATGCTGCGATCTGGTTCGCTTCGGGAATCCACGCGGGGACGACGTGGCGATGCGGCCACGAACTCACCCAGAGCGGCCGTAGTCGTGGTCTTGCCGACGCCACCCTCGAGATCGATTGTCGCGATCACCCGCGCCACCAGCGCACTCCTCCGGAAAATTGCCGCACGTCGCTGCAGCAAACTACACCGGAATACAGACAAAGGCGACGCGGGACCAGCTCAGTGCCCCCGCGACTCCACTGCGACGCGTTCGTAGTCCGCGATTGCCTGGTCAGGACCCACCATCGAGTCTGCGGTCGCGTATCCCGACAGCAACACCGCCGGCTTGTGGTCGATCACGGCAGTGACGACGTCCCCACCCGAGGTGAACACAAGAATGCCTTTCGCCTCGTCGCCGGGGAGCCCTTCCCACACGACACCCTCGGTACCGAGCGAACGATTGATCTCGCTCATGAGGAGCGGCGCACTGAAGTAATACATCCGGTCCCACGAGTCGCTGTCGAGCCCACCTGCCTCTGTGATCTCACCGAGGCTCCGCTGCTGCCCCGTCGTGAGAACGGTGTCGAACTCCGATTCCAATTTCGGATCATCGACCACGGTCACAGCGCCTCCGGAGCCGCAACCCACCAATATCAGCGCAGCCACACCACCGAGTGCGGCGGATTTCAGTCCCCTGCGAAATGTCACTTCTGCCCCTCGCGTCACTTTTGTCCCCCCACCCGAACGCGACGGACGCTAACACCGAACAACCAGTTGATCAGTGGCACAGCTCACTATTATCGAAGCCGAATCGGACCTATACGCGACACACAATTCGGCCTTGTGTCCATTCACAAATCCCGACGTCAGTCCTTTGCCGTCAGCTCCGCAATGTCGCCGAGAAGCGCGGATTGCAGCACGCCTATCGACTCCGCGGCACCACCGAATTGATCGCCGACGAAATTGGTGTTGTCGGTCGAGAGCTCGCGCGCGCCGGAGCGCCCGATGAGGTCGTCGATCCGCTCGTCGAGACTTGCCGCACGTTGCGCAACGTCCACCATGGCCATCCGACCGTCTGCGTATCGGAGAAGCTCACCGATACGAGCGAGAGCCGCGACCCGGTCCAGAAGCTGTTCCCAGACCGGGTCCAGCGCCGCGATCCGGGACTCGAGCCCCGCCCGGGCCGCAGGCGCGGTGCTGATCGCATCGTCCAGCTCGGCACGCAGACCCCGCAGCGCGATCGCGTCGGTGGCGATCTGAATGAGTTCGTCGGTGAGGTTCAGTTGCGATCGCTGCACGGTGAGGTATTCGGAATGCCATGCCGGCGACGAGTCGATCCGGTCGAACAAGGTCCCCGCGAGAAACAGCAGAGTGTCGTAGCGATCGACGAAGCGATCGGCCTCGCTCGGGGCTTGCCGGGCAAGCACCTCGGCGGCGCGCCGTCCCGCGTCGGCCACGGGCGTGCGCTCGGACCACCGCCCCACTCGGTCGCTCGCGATACCCAGCACTGTGTCGCGGGCGCGATCCACCGCAGCGACCGGCATCGGAGCGGGCGTGCGCTGCAACGCCCGGAACAACGCCTCACGCTGCTCGAGTTCGAGGTGGATGCCGTCGCGGCGTTCACGACGCACGGCGCGCACCCCCTGCGCGTAGTGCGCCGGGGAATGCACTATCGATTGCCGCGCCGACCGGATTCGCTTGTCGATCTCACCCGCCCGATGCTCGAGCATCAACCGGGACACACCGGGACGCTGCGCCGCGGCACGAGCGGCAAACCTCTCCCGCTCGTCGGTCAGGCGCCGAAGCTCTCCGAACCCGCCCACATCAGGGATTCGCCTCGCGAGGCCCCGACGGGCGGCGAGGACCGATCTGGCGGGCTCATCGAGATAGCCGGTCGCGATCGCGATAGCGGCGTCATCGGACAACGGGTCGTGGTGGCCGTCGATGCGGCACTGTTCGCACCAGCGTCGAACCTGGGCGGCGATGCGCTCGCGGCGTTCGAGTCGGGTCGCGAACTCCACGGGAACTCTCGACCGGTCGGGCTCGGTCATTGTGACCTCCTCGGAGACTGTCGACCTCCACTGTTCCAGAGTTCACCGACATCGGCCGGTACAGCGGTGTCCCCAGTTTCGACCCAGGGTGCCCGCGCAGCCGGGCAGGAAGGGACCTACAGCCGCACCACCCCACCGAAGGTGCCGATGATCTGCGGTGATGGATGTCACAGGAAGAATCTCCGAAAAGTGGGTGGTTTCCGTCACCGAGTGTCGCCCCGACTCGCCAGCGGCATCGAATTCTGTTGTGTCACAAGATTTTCACCCGAAAATGCACACCGACACCCCGGTCCGCCTCCAAGTTACCCGCCGGTGTTACCCCGCAGTACACCTTGCGCAGCCCATCTCGATGATGCCGCCCGCTCCGTCGCTTCAACCGGGAAACCGTGCCCCACAACGCCTCCCATCGATGCGGCGAGCGCCGTTCGTCACTCCCGGTCACCGATCGCCAAAACGTGACAAAGCCTCATGTTTCCTCCATGCTGTTACCCGGAGGGATCATCCGAAGCAGGGGGCGTTGTCGCACCGGCAACCGCGGGCTTCACGCAGGATCCCTCCGAACCGCCCGACGGCGCCCTGGGGCAGGGGCCCACAGGGCAGGGGACCGACACGCATGCCCGCGTCAACCACGAGGAGCCGACCGATACATGTTCCCAGCCGCGTTATCAACCCGTGACGCGGGACGAGCATTCGGTTAACTTGGCTTCCTCATCGGGGTTGAGCTTCGACGAGCGCGGTACTGCGCACAAACCATGGAGAACGGTGGCAACGAGCATGTTCAAACGGATCGCAGTGGTCAATCGGGGTGAGGCGGCCGTACGCCTCATCCGGGCAGTCCGAGAGCTGAACTCCGAGCACAACTACGACATCACGACGATCGCGCTGCACACCGAGGCCGAGCGACGGGCCATGTTCGTGCGTCAAGCCGACGAAGGTGTCACCCTCCGACCGTCCGCGACGGCCGCGACCCCTTACCTCGACTACGCCGAGCTCGAGCGCGCGTTGACCGAAGCGAAGGCCGACGCGGTGTGGGTCGGGTGGGGCTTCGTCGCCGAGGACCCCACTTTCGCCGACGTGTGTGCCCGGCTGAACATCACCTTCATCGGCCCGTCCTCCGACGCGATGCGTCTCCTCGGCGACAAGGTCGAGGCCAAGCTCCTCGCCGAGAAGGTCGGCGTGCCTGTCGCTCCGTGGTCCGGCGGTCCCGTCGAGAACCGCGCCGATGCACGCCGCCACGCCCAGGCCATCGGCTACCCGCTGATCATCAAGGCCCGTTCGGGCGGCGGCGGACGCGGTATCCGCAAGGTCTATGCCGAGGACGAACTCGAACTCGCCCTCGAGCGCACCCAAGGTGAGGCCGAGCGTTCCTTCGGCGACCCGGTCGTGTTCATCGAGCGTCTCGTCACCGATGCTCGGCACGTCGAGGTGCAGGTCATCGCCGACAACCACGGCAACGTGTGGGCGCCCGGCGTGCGCGACTGCTCCATCCAGCGCAAGAACCAGAAGGTCATCGAGGAATCCGCCTCCCCGCTGCTGACCAAGGAACAGGCCGACGAGCTCCGCAAGGTGTCCGCCGACCTGGTCCGCGCCGCGGGCTACAGCGGTGCGGGCACAGTCGAATACCTGTATCAGCCCGACCTGAAGATCTTCACCTTCCTCGAGGTCAACACCCGTCTGCAGGTCGAGCATCCGATCACCGAGGCGACCACCGGCATCGACCTGGTCAAACTGCAGATCCTCGTGGCCGCCGGCGAGAAGCTCCCCGGCGATTGCCCGCCCGAGTTCGGTCACGCCGTCGAGGCCCGCCTGAACGCCGAGGACGCCGACAACGGGTTCGCTCCCGCACCCGGCACCGTGCAGCTGCTCAAGTTCCCGCTCGGCTCGGGTCTGCGCGTCGACACCGGCATCGCCCAGGGCGACGTGATCCCGCCCGACTACGACTCGATGGTCGCCAAGATCATCGCGTGGGGCCGCGACCGCGACGAGGCGCTCGCCCGTCTTCGCACGGCGCTCCGCGAAACCACCGTCGTCCTCGACGGCGGCACCACCACCAAGTCGTTCCTCCTGGACCTGCTGAACCGTGACGAGGTCATCGACGCCAGCGCCGACACCGGCTGGCTCGACCGCACCGGCGCCGGCACCGCCACCGGACCGACCAAGGTCGCCGATATCGCACTCCTCGCGACCGCGGTCGACGTGTACGACGCCGACGAGGCCCGCGCCCGCGCCGGATTCCTCGCCTCGGCACGCGGCGGACGCCCCCGCGCCGGCCAGACCGGTACTCGCAAGATCGAACTGAGCTACCAGGGCCAGGGTTACGAGCTGCTCGTCGGGCAGATCGGTCCGCACCGATACCGCATCGGCGCCGGCGACTCCGAGCTCGAAGTCGACATCGAGCGCCTCGGCGAATACGAGACGCGGCTGACACTCGACGGAAAGCGCCACAACGTCGTCTCGATCGCCGGACCTGCGCACTTCCTCGTCGAGGTCGACGGCATCAGCCACCAGATCAGCCAGGACGAAGCCGGCGTCGTGCGCACGCCCGCTCCGGCCGTCGTGGTCGCCGTGCCCGTCGCCGTGGGCGACGAGGTCGAGGCCGGTCAGACGCTGGTCGTGCTCGAATCCATGAAGATGGAGACCGCGGTCCGAGCCCCGTTCGCCGGCAAGGTCCGCGAGATCCTCGCAGTCGTCAACGGCCAGGTCGACGCCGGCGCTCCGCTGCTGCGCGTCGATCAGGTTGCCGAGGAGACCACGACCGCAGTGGTCGAGCGGGTGCAGTTCCCCACTGCCGCACCTGCATTGACCGACGATGCCGTCGCCGATGCCCATGCCCGCCTGGTCCGGCTCGGGGCATTGATCACCGGCTACGACGTGTCCGCCGAACGCACCGCAGCGCTGCTCGGCGAGTACGAGCAACTCACCGCGAAGGCCGCGTCCTGCGACCTGGTGCGCGCGGAGCTCGCTCTGCTCACCACGTTCGCCGACGTGTGCGAACTGTCGCGCAACCGTCCGACGCAGGACGAGGAGAACAGCGACGACAAGGTACACAGCCCCCGCGAGTTCTTCCACGGGTATCTGCAGTCGCTCGACGTCGAGGTCGGCGGACTGCCCGAGAGCTTCCGCGGACGTCTTTCGCGCGCCCTGCGTCACTACGACGTCACCGAGCTCGAACGCACACCCGAGCTCGAAGAGGCCGTCTACCGGCTTTTCTGCGCGCAGGAACGCATCGAGGCGCAGATCCCCGTGGTCTCGGCACTCCTAGACCGCTGGCTCGAGCACGGCACCGGCGAGTCCGGTGTGTCGAGCGAACTCAACGAGGTCCTCGACCGTCTCATCGTCGCGACGCAGGTCCGCTTCCCCGTCATCGGTGACACCGCCCGCAATCTGCGGTACCGCTTCTTCGAGGAGCCGGTGATCCGGAAGGCTCGCGAGCAGGTATACGACGGGGTGCGCGGTTCGCTCGCCTACCTCGCCGAGCACGACAGTTCCGCCGACTACGCGGAGCGGATCGAGGCGCTCGTCGCAACTCCGGAACCCCTCATCGATCTTCTCGCGCAGCAGATTTCACGTCCCGAATCGGTTCCCGGACCGCTCCTCGAGGTGATCACGCGGCGCGCATACAAGATCCGCACTCTCGAGGACGTGGAGTCGAACGTTCGCGACGGTCGCCAGTTCGTCACCGGCAACTTCGATCTACGCGGCACCCGGCTGTACCTGATCTCGGCCGAGGCCAAGCATTCCGATCTCGCCGCACTGCTCGCTTCCGTCGAAGACGCCGCGAAGCCGCTGCCGAGCACCGAGAACCTCGTCATCGATCTCTACCTGGCATGGGACGACGCTCCCGGCGACGCCGATGCGCAGGCACAGGCGTTGCAGACCGTGCTGGCCGCGAGGGAGGTCACCGCGACCGCGCGTCGCGTGACGGTCACGGTGTGCCACACCGACAATGCCGAGGAGCACGTCTTCACGTTCCGCCCCTACGAGACGGGATACGCGGAGGAGACCAACATCCGCGACATCCACCCGCTCACCGGCCAGCGTCTCGACCTGTGGCGCCTGAAGAACTTCGATGGCACGCGCCTTCCTGCCAACCCGGACACGTACCTGTATCACATTGTTTCGCAGGACAACCCGTCCGACGAGCGGTTCATCGCCCTCGCCGAGGTGCGGGATCTGACACCGCAGCGCGACGAATCCGGTGCGATCGCGGGCCTACCCGCGTTCGAGCGGGCGCTCGCGAGTTCGCTCGACGGCATGCGGCGGGCGCAGGCGGCCCGCGGCGGTCGGCGTCTCGACGCCAATCGCGTCGTGCTGTTCGTCTGGCCCGTCGTGGACCTGACGTTCGACGAGCTGCGCCGGACCGCCCAGAACGCCGCACCACTCACCGTCGGCGCAGGACTCGAAGAAATCACCGTCATCGGCTGGCTCCGCGACAACCCGGAGCAGCCCGCGCGTGAGGTCGCGTTGCGATTCTCGTACCGCTCGGGAGCCGGTGTGGTCGTGCGTCTCACCGATCCGCCGAAGGAACCCCTCAAGCCGCTCGACGAGTACACCCAGAAGGTGCAGCGCTCCCGCGCCCGCAACACCGTGTACCCGTACGAGCTCATTCCGCTGCTCACCGGCAACGGCGGCAGCTTCGTCGAATACGACTTCGACGAGGCCGGCGAGCTGGTCCCGGTAGACCGCCCGTACGGTCGCAACAAGGCAGGTCTCATCGTCGGTGTCGTGACCACCGCGACCGAGTTGTACCCCGAGGGCATGACCCGTGTCGCGATGTTCGGGGATCCGACCAAGGCGCTCGGTACCGTCGCGGAGGCGGAATGCTCCCGCGTGGTCGCCGCCGTCGACCTCGCCGAAAAGCTCGGTGCCCCCGTCGAATGGTTTGCGCTGTCGTCGGGTGCAACGATCTCGATGGACTCGGGTACCGAGAACATGGACTGGGTGTCGCGTGCACTGCGTCGCATCATCACGTTCACGCAGAACGGCGGCGAGATCAACGTCGTGGTCACGGGCATCAACGTCGGCGCACAGCCGTACTGGAACGCCGAGGCGACGATGCTCATGCACACCAAGGGCATCCTGGTGATGACGCCGGACAGCGCGATGGTGCTCACCGGTAAGCAGTCGCTGGACTACTCCGGTGGTGTGTCTGCCGAGGACAACTTCGGTATCGGTGGCTACGACCGCGTCATGGGCCCCAACGGCCAGGCGCAGTACTGGGCCCCGAACCTGTCTGCCGCGATCGAGGTTCTCTTCGGGCACTACGCCCACGCCTACATCGCTCCGGGCGAACGGTTCCCCCGCAAGGCGGAGTCGAGCGACCCGATCGACCGCGACGTGCGGGTCTACCCGCACGTGCATCCGTCGAGCGACTTCACCACCGTGGGCGACATCTTCTCGTCCGAGACGAACCCGGACCGAAAGAAGCCGTTCGACATCCGCACGGTGATGCGGGCTGTGGTCGACCAGGATCACGCGGTGCTCGAACGCTGGGCCGACATGGCCGACGCCGACACCTCGGTCGTGTTCGATGCACACCTCGGCGGCCATGCGGTCTCCGTCATCGGCATCGAGTCGCGGGCCATCGCTCGCAAGGGCTGGTTCCCGACGGACGGTCCGGACCAGTGGACCTCGGGCACGTTGTTCCCGAAGTCGTCGAAGAAGACTGCGCGCGCGATCAACGCGGCGAGCGGCAACCGTCCGCTCGTGGTGCTGGCGAACCTGTCCGGCTTCGATGGCTCCCCCGAGTCGCTGCGCAATGTGCAGCTCGAGAACGGTGCCGAGATCGGGCGTGCGATCGTCAATTTCGACGGACCCATCGTGTTCGTCGTGGTGTCCCGCTACCACGGCGGCGCGTTCGTCGTGTTCTCCGGAGCACTCAACGAGAACATGGAAGTCCTCGCGGTCGAGGGCTCGTTCGCGTCGGTGCTCGGTGGCGCACCCGCCGCGGCCGTGGTGTTCACCCGCGACGTGAACAAGCGCACAGCGAGCGACTCGCGCATCGTCGAACTCGAAGCCCAGATCGCGGCGGCAGAGGACGGAGAGAAGGCACGTCTCGGTGTCGAACTCGCGTCGCTGCGGACCTCGGTCCGGTCGGAGAAGCTCGGTGAGGTCGCCGCAGAGTTCGAGGCGATCCACAATATCCAGCGCGCTCAGCGGGTCGGGTCGGTCGATGCGATCGTGCCGGCCGCCGAATTGCGTCCGCAGATCATCGCGGCCCTCGAGCGTGGTATTGCGCGAACCCTCGCGTAACCACCCGTAGAACGACCGAAGCCCCGCACCGGAAACCGGTGCGGGGCTTCGTCGTTACGATCTAGTCATCCCAGTCGTCGTGATCGTCCCGGTCGTCATGATCGTCATCGAGGAGGTCGTCGCACCGATCGTCCCACTCGTCGTAGAAGTCCTCGACGAAATCGGGGACCGTGTCGTCCCAGTCGTCGAACCAGGCGTCGCAGGTGTTGGTGTCGATGAACGGGACTCCGGGAGGTGGGGCGCCGGCAAGGCCGGCGGAGCCTGTTCCGTAGGCCGTCGCTGACGCAGTGGTCGGCGTCGTGGACGGGGTGGGTCCGGTCGAGGAAGGATCGGCGATCGTCGAGATCGTGTAGGTCGAGGACGATGCGGTCGGCGCGGCCTCGTTCGAGTCCGAAAGCACGAAACCGGCTGTTCCGGCTGCGGCCGCAGTCGTCAATGCTACGGCTGCCCACCAGGTGCGGCTCAGGGCCATGATCTTGTCTCCTTCACGAGGATGTTCCGTTCGGTGCACCCTTACTCTGGCGATCCACGATGAGTCGTCCATGAGGCGAAGATGACGATTTCTTCATCTCAGTCGAACGTGCGGATCCATTCGACGAGCGCGTGCGCGACTGCGTGCGGAACCTCGGGGATCAGCGCGTGGCCGCTGCCCTCGATGAGAACGGTCGTCACCAGGCCGGGCCCGAATTCGTCGATCAGCTCCGAGCGGGTCTCGGCCGGGCGGAATACGTCGTCACCGGCCTGCACGTCGAGCAGCGGGGACGGCGCTATCGGCCACCACGACTCCTTGTCGGTCGATGCCATGGCAGCGCGCTGGGAGACGATGGCGGCGGGCCACCAGCCCTCGAGCCACACCGATGGGTCGTGGCCCTCGGCGAAGAAGACCTCACGCAGGTGAACGAGGCGTTCGGAGTCCGGTAGCGCCAGGTCGGAGCATTTCGCGACGCGCTCGGTCAATGACGACGGGAAACTACGCGCACCGGCTGCCAGCACGGCAACTCCTCTGACCAGCTCGGGACGGTCCACGGCCAGCACGCGTGCGACGTAGTGACCGAACGCGTGCCCTGCCAGTACTGCGGGGCCTGTGTCGAGCGCCGCGAGGACATCAGCTACATCGCCGGCGAGATCGTGCAGATCCAGCGTGTCGAGCGGACCGGTGCTCGAGCCGACTCCGCGAGGTTGGGGACGCACGGCGCAGAATCCGGCTGCAGCCAGGTCCTGAGCGATCGGCTCGAACTCGTAGGAGTCGCGCCCGAGCGACGGCAGCAGCACCACTGCCGGCCCTGCGCCGTTCACGAGTACTTCAAGTTCTGTTCGCTCGGTTCGAATCATCTGCGTCTGCGTCACGCCGACCATCATCTCAGTCGAATGACTCCGGAACAGCGCGACGATGGGGTCTTTCCCCACACTGCAGACAGTCTTGTGCCCAACATCACAATGGATGCAGCATGAGACACGGCTGGATGCGAAATTCCCCGCGATGACACCGGAAGCCTCATTCGTGGCACCGAGTGCAACCAAATTATGCACTGCATGCCATTCTGGTAGCCACCACACACCCGATCTCTATTATGTTGTGCAGCACTTACTTTCAATCAATCGTTCGATGTAATCAAGATCGTCATCACCTCTCCGCGATTCGACCTGACCCTGAAGTAAGACTGTGCGCCACAGCAATTCCCGGAGCCATACGCGCACACAACAGGTCGCCGCAGCTACGAACAAACAGCATGTTCGTACTCCGGAGTAAGCAACGGATTTTCCCTTAATTCGTTGCACTGCAACATATTACAAACTGATCATGAAATCCTCTGGCTGAATTGCGGC
Organism: Rhodococcus artemisiae; assembly: GCF_036327795.1. NCBI lineage: Bacteria > Bacillati > Actinomycetota > Actinomycetes > Mycobacteriales > Nocardiaceae > Rhodococcus > Rhodococcus artemisiae. The sequence continues at coordinate 29,347 of NZ_JAUTXY010000018.1, read as the reverse complement.
GATACATTGCACATGACAATCACGGGAATGTGCTGCATCATTGAATACGCAGGGAGCTAGCGAGCAGGGGCGCTCGACAATACAACGCGCAGCAGGGGACATCTCTCAATCGCGCACTACTACAAGACCATCGGGCATACGCAGCCCCGAAGGCACGTCGCCGTGCCCGACGCGATCGCCGCCATCAGAGGAGACGACACATGACCAGCACCGCCGAACCCACCACCCAGTCCGTCCAGGGCAACAAGCTTCGTGGACGCGTCGCCTTCGTCACCGGAGGAACACGGGGCATCGGTGCTGCCATCAGCCGCAGCCTGGCCACCCAGGGCGCAACCGTGGCAGCGGGCTACGCACGCAACACTTCGCAGGCCGACCAATTCCTGGCGGAGCTGAAGACCAACGGCCGCGACGACGCGAACTACTCCGTGCACAAGGGTGACGTCGCCAGCGCAGAGGATTGCCGCCGGACCATCGACGAGGTCATCGCCGAGCACGGCCGTATCGACATCCTGATCAACAACGCCGGCATCACCATCGACCGCACGGTGCTGAAGATGGAGGACGACGACTGGGACAAGGTCATCTCCGTCAACCTTTCCGGCGCGTTCTATCTGGCCCAGGCGGCCCTTCGCCACATGCTCGAGCGCGGTACCGGCCGTATCGTCAACGTCTCGTCCGTCATCGGAGAGACCGGCAACATCGGCCAGGCCAACTACGCCGCTTCCAAGGCCGGTCTCTTCGGCCTCACCAAGACTCTCGCCAAGGAAGCCACGTTCCACCTGAGCAGGGCAGGGCTCCTCACTCCGGACAGCATCGGTGTCACCGTCAACACGGTCACCCCGGGATTCGTCGCCACGGAAATGGTCGAGTCCATCCCGGAGAAGGTGCTCGACCGTATCACCGACAGCATCCCCGTGAAGCGCCTTGCCGACCCGCAGGAAATTGCTCGCGTCGTCCACTTCCTCGCAGCCGATGCCTCGTCGTACATCACCGGTCAGGTGTGGGGTGTCAACGGCGGACTCGACATGTGACCGCTCATACCCATTCCAGCCACATTCACTGAACGGTTTCATCTCACATGCAGTCATTCGAGCTCAATCGGCACGGCAAGATCGTCTTTCCTTCGAACTTCTTTCCCGACCTCGATTTCTCAGCGTTCACCAGCGTCGAGCACCTCGACTCGGTGATCCGCCGCGATTTCGACACGAAGGCACCCTCGGTCTCGGAAATCCTCTCGCGCAGCGCTCAGGGAGTCTACAAATCCAAGTTCGAGCTCATGCGCGACATGGCTCTGAGTGGGTTCTGGGCCAATCGGTTTGCACTCACCATGTTCGACAAGACACCGACGCGGTGGGCCGATGTCCCCCGTAACCGCGACGATCTCTACATGCCGACTCTCACGCCGTGGCCCGAAGCGGCCGAGCGCATGGCTTCTGTCCAGGCCGCGTTCCGTGAACTGCCTGCCGCATGGAACGACTCCGCCGAAGACCTCATCTTCGCCCGCCTGTTCAACGTGTTCGGTGCCCGCCGGCACATCGCCGGATCGTTGCCCACCGTCAAGCCGACGGTCGAGCAGCTACTCGCCGACCCGTCCAACATGACGCTCCGGATCGGCAACCACGATCCGAACTACCCGACGTACACGTACGACGAAATCCTGGACAGCAGCGAGGATGTCGCGGAACTGGAGGCCCTCGGCCGGTGGTCGATGGTGCTGCACAACCAACACCCGTACAACCGCAACGACCTACAGGTCGTCAAGGTCTCGGAACTGAAGGACGACGACTACGTGGTCGTCTTCCAGCCGCGCGACCGTGAAGTCCAGCGCTTCATCACCCGTGCCACGTCCGGCAAGACGCGCAAGGGTGTGAGTTATACGAGCCCGGATCCTGTACCTCCGTCGAAGCCCTACCCGGCAATCGACGTCAGCAAGGAGTTCACGATCCGGCCGCGCATCGACGCGATTGCGGTCGCGCACGGCGACACTGTCTGCACCAACGAAGATCTCATCCGGAACACGGCGTACAACTGGTCGCCGATGACCGCTGCGTCCATCGCCGAGAAGACCGGAATCGAACAGCGCCGCTACACTTCCGGCACGTTCGAGGATCTCGCATTGTCGGCAGCGAAACAGGCCGTCGAGCATGCGAAGGTCGGTCCCGAAGACATCGGCGCGGTCATCGTGTGCACGTGCACGAGCGGACGGTTGATCCCGTCGCTCGCCACGTGGATCTCCGGTGAGCTCGGAATTGCGCAGAGCCACGCGTCGTTCGATCTGATCGCTGCGTGCGCGGGCATGCCTTATGGCCTGGCCGAGGCAACGCGGATCATGCAACAGGTCAAGCGACCGGTGCTCGTGGTGTGCGTCGAGAAGTTCTCCGACAAGATCGGCAACGTGCGTCCGTCGCGGATGATCTTCGGCGACGGTGCAGCGGCGATCGTCGTCTCGCCCGCAGACGAATCTGCCGAATCCGACATCGAGTACTTCAACAGCTACGCCAGTGGGCCTACGAGCGAGGTCAATTCGATCATCTGGCCCAACCCGGACTTCGACAACTTCATCACTGTCTACGGTCCCGAGGTCAAGTCGCTCGCCGGTCGCTACCTCGCGCAGATGCTCGACGAGATCAAGGAACTGCCCGCACCGGCCGGTGAGAGCGGGTCGCTGCTCGACAACATCGACCTGATCGTGCCGCACCAGGCGAACAAGACGATGATCATCGAGCTTGCCGCGAACGCCGGACTGTCGGCGGATCGCCTGTATTTCAACATCGAACAGGTCGGCAACGCGTCGTCGGCGAGCATCCCGCTCGCGATACACGACGCCGTCCGCGACGGTGTCATCGACAAGCCGGTTCGGATCTTCGCACCCGGATTCGGTGCCGGTGCAGTCGCGGGGTACACCGTCATGCGTATCGATCCGAAGGTGGTCGTGCCGTTCCATCACGCGGAGCAGCACGCTGAGATCGATCCCACGCATGGGCAGCCGACACCGTCCGATGTGGAGCTTGCGTTCCGCTAGGAGACCATTTTGTGCCGATCGTCCCGTTCGCAACGTTTCGTGCGGACGGGACGATACCCATTTCGAGGCCACATTTTTCGGATGGCCTCGACGATGATTCGAAAGGCACAACCCATGAAGATCCGGCGTCTGACTGCCGCGACCCTGAGCGTTCTGGCTCTGACCGTCGCTGCTCCTGCCACCGCGAACGCGTTCACCCTGGTCGATCTGCTCCCCAAGGGTGTCGCCGATCTGATCCCGAGTGGTTCGTGGAACCCGTTCGCGCCGCCGGCGCCGCCGGCTCCTCCGGCACCGCACGAGGCGCCGGCTCCCCAGCAGCCGGCTCCGGCTCCGGCTCCGGCTCCGCAACAGTCGGCCCCCGCGCCCACGCCGCGGTCGGCGCCGAGTGGCGGATTCAAGAACTGTACCGAGGCATGGAACGCCGGGGCAGCTCCTGTCTACCGTGACGATCCGGGTTACGCACCGCGCCTGGACCGTGACAACGACGGCATCGGCTGCGAGCGGGATCCCCGCTAGCAACCGCACACACGGAGGGGCCCTTCCATCGATCCTGCAGATGAAAGGGCCCCTCCGTCCGTGTGATGTCAGAGCCAGCGCGGAGGCGTCAGCTCTCCCCCCTCGACTCCGACCGCGCCGCGGCCGGCGGCCCAGCGCACTACGGCAGGGAGCGAGCCCTGCACCTTGTGGGTGACCTCGGCGTCTTCCTTCACCGCGACCGGGATGCCGCCGTCGACCTCGAGCGCGATACCCGCGCCGAGTTCCTTCTTGCGCCACATCCCGACGATGTCGTCGAGCAGCGACTCGAGGACGACCGTGGGGAAGTCGCCGAAACGTCCGCCGTTGTCGAGGTCGACGGCGTGGATCCACACCTCGCGGGTGCGCATCCAGGCGGTCTCCTCGGCCGGGACCAGTCGTCCTTGCGCAGTGCGCACCTGCGCCTGCCATGCAGAGTCCGGTAAGTGCCGCCACTTCTCGTCGAGACGGGCAACCGTGTGCGCGAACAGGTTCCGGAGCGCCGCGGGACTCAGTGTGGCACCCTCTGCGATCTCCTCGCCACGCTGCTCGGTCGATGAGTACATCGGTGTCTCGACACCTGTCGCGGCCCAATCCATGAGTCGGCACAGGGCCGCGGCGTTGTACCCGATATGTGCGACGAGGTGCCGGCGGGTCCACCCTTCGAGCAGGGTGGGTCCGTCGAATTCGTCATCGGTCAGGTCCGCGAGCCGCTGCGACAGGTACGACGTTCCGCGTCTGGCGATCAGCAACCGCTCGGAGAGTTCGAGATCGTTGAATCCCACGTTCGGGTTCTCCTACTTGATGATCGTCTTGTTCTTGACGGTGCCGAGGCCCTCGATGGTGACCTCGACGGTCTCGCCGTTCTGGATGTACCGAGCGGGCTTGCGGGCGTGACCGACGCCGCCGGTGGTGCCGGTGATGATGACGTCGCCGGGCTGCAGCGTGACGATGTGCGAGATGTAGTCGACGAGCTTGGCCGGGGTGAACACCAGGTCCTGAGTGTTCGAGGACTGCATGACCTCGCCCTCGAGCACGGTCTCGATCTTGGTGCCGAGCTGGTAGTCGGTGTCGAGGAACGGACCGAAGCCGCTGGTCTTCTCGAACGTCTTGCCCTGGTCCCACTGCAGCGTGCGGTACTGATAGTCGCGCATCGTGTAGTCGTTGATCACCGAGTAGCCGGCGATGTAGTCGGCAGCGTCGCTCTCGCCGACCTGGTAGGCCTGCTTACCGATGACGACGGCCAGCTCGGCTTCCCAGTCGAGCTGCGCACCGGCGTACTCGGGCACGATCACGTCATCGTAGGGACCGGTGAGGGCTTCCTTGAATTTCGAGAACAGGGTCGGGAACTCGGGGAGGTCGCGGCCCATCTCCTTGATGTGCGTCGCGTAGTTCAGGCCGACGCACACGATCTTGCTAGGGCTGGGCACCACAGGTGCGTAGTCGGCGTTCGCGAGGTCGACGGTCTTGCCCGAAGCCTTCTCGGCGACGGATTTCCAGTCTGCATTGTCGAGCAGCGCGGACAGGTCGGCGTAACCGTCGATCACGGTCGCGGCGGAGTCGCTGTCGACCCTCACGGCAGCGGTCGCGCCGTCGAGGCGGAGAGTGGCGAGTCGCATGAGTTTCAGGCTCCTTCGGAGATGATGGTGCGGTTGAAGTGGAGACGCTCCACGATCGGTGCGTCGGAGAAGGCGAACAGGTCGACGCCGTTGTCGGTTTCGAGCGACCACTCGGTCCAGGACGGCACCACGATCATGTCGCCCTTGGTGACGTCGTGGCTCTTGTCTCCGAGATGGAAACGGCCCTCGCCTTCGAACACCTGGAACACGACCGAGCCGACATCGCGGCGCCGACGGGTGTGTGCTCCGGCCCGGAGGCGGTGGAACTCGGCGCGGATCGTCGGCATGACGTCGCCACCGGTGGTGGGATTGGTGTAGCGGATCGCGGCGTGGCCGGGCTCCGGTGTCGCAGCGTAACCCTCGTCCTCGAGTGCCAGCTGCTCGTTCAGTGCGCGGTCGGTGTGGGCCCAGCGGTAGCACGCGATCGGTGAACTCGTCTTGCGGTCGAGTCCGACGAGCGGACGCAGACCGGGATGCACCCACAGACGCTCGGAGCGCGAGAGGTCCGGGGTGCTCTCGTCGGTCACACCGTCGGAGCCGAATTCGAAGAACCCAGTGTCGGTGTAGTGGACGAACGGGATGTCGAGTCCGTCGATCCATGCCATCGGTTGATCGGTCTCGTTGTGGTGGCCGTGGAAGTTCCACCCGGGTGTGAGCAGGAAGTCGCCGCGACGCATCGCGACCGGGTCGCCGTTGACGACGGTCCACACGCCCTCGCCTTCGACGACGAATCGGAAGGCGTTCTGGGAGTGACGGTGCTCGGGGGCCGTCTCCTTCGGTCCGAGGTACTGGATCGCCGCCCACAGGGTGGGGGTGACGTACGGGACGCCGCCGAGGCCGGGGTTGGCCAGCGCGATTGCGCGGCGCTCGCCGCCGCGGCCCACCGGCACGAGATCACCTGCTCGCTGCGCGAGCGGGTACAGCGTCGACCACTTCCACACGAACGGCACCGCCTTGGACGTCGGCGCCATCGGCATGAGGTCGCCGAGCTGTGTCCACAGAGGGTTCAGGTTCTCGGTGGCGAAGTCGTCGTAGAGCTTGCTGAGTTCGGGGTCCATGGGTTCGGGATCCATGGATTCGGTGGCGGTCATCGGTCTCCTCGTCAAACGTGCAGCACATGTCCGGCTTGCCGTCCAACGTATGTCCGGTCAGTCGTCGAGCGGAACTGATTTCTTCTCTCCAGAACTCTTGACGCCGGTCGGTTCGATACTCGCGACATCCACCTGGATGCCGCGGACGGCAGCGTGCATCTGGTTGACCAGCTGCCCGCGCAGATGCGCCCGGTAGCGAGTGACGGGCACCGCGGCGGTGAGCGCCGCAATCGCGTTACCCCTGCCGTTGCGGATCGCCACACCGAGTGCGGCGACTCCTTCCTCGGTGTGTTCGACGTTCACCGCGAACCCCACCTTCCGCGCGGCCTCGAGCTCGTGGACGAAGACCTCGAACTCCCCCACCGCCATCCTCCGATCGGTGGCATAGGCCGGCGAAGGCCCCTGATCGATTCGGGGCTCGTCGGCCGGCCGCAGGTACAACTGCTCCAGAACCGCGCGTGGCTGCTCGGCCAGGAGGATGCGCCCACCCGCTGTGAGCTCGGCCGGAAGTACCTGGCCTTGCCGATCACCCACCCGCAGGATCGATTCGGTCTCCGCGGTCCACAGGAACCGCGCCTGCGACCCGATCCTGATGACGAGGTTGATCGTCTCCCCCGCCAGCGACGCCAGCGCCTCCATGTGCGGCCGGGACAGTTCGGTGAGTTCGCGGGTCCAGCCCTGCCGCGCCGGCCCCACTCCCATCGCCGGCCCGGGGTGGTAGGTCCGCTTCTCGTCCTGCACTGCGAACCCGCGGTAGACCAGCATGGCGAGTAGTCGATGCGCGGTCGACGGTGCCGTCCCGAGTTCTTCCGCGGCTTCCTTCAATCGCAGAGCACCCACATCACGCAGCATCTGGAGTAGGCGAAGCGCATTGTCGACCGACTCCAAGGCATATGTAGGCCGCTCGATCCTGCCCGGCTTTTTCTGCATAGCAGAACTCTATTGCATGGCGGTGCAACGCACTCCCAAGGTGGAAAAATGCACAAGCCCAACGGGGTCGTCTCCTCGACAAGTGACGGCCACATCGTCCTCCCGCGCGGCAACGTCATCGCCGTGATCGTGTGCTGGATGTTCGTCGTCTTCGACGGCTACGACCTCATCGTCTACGGCAACGTCATTTCGAGCCTGCAGGACGAATGGGGCATCAGCTCCTCGACTGCGGGCACCCTCGGGAGCCTCGCGTTCGTCGGCATGATGATCGGCGCGGTCCTCGCCGGACGGCTGTCCGACGCGATCGGACGCAAGCAGGCGGTCATCGGATGCGTCGTCGTGCTGTCGGTATTCACCGCGCTGTGCGCGATCGCACCCGGACCCGCCGTCTTCGGCATCCTCCGCCTGATCGCCGGAATCGGCCTCGGCGGACTCGTCCCGACATCCAATGCGCTTGCGGCCGAACTCGTCCCGAACAAGTGGCGCGCAGCCGTCGCGACCATGATGATGTCGGGTGTACCGATCGGCGGCAGCATCGCCGCGCTCGTCGGCATCCCCGTCATTCCCCACTGGGGTTGGCGACCGATGTTCCTGTTCGCCATCATCCCCCTCGTCGTACTCGTGCCGCTTGCCCTCAGGACCCTTCCGAGCACCACGACGAAGGCCGATCAGAAGGCCGGCGCAAGCGGTTTCAAAGCACTGCTCGGCCCCCAGTTCCGTCTCATCAGCATCATGTTCGCCGCCGTCACCATCGTCACCCTTCTCGCCTGGTACGGACTCGGCACCTGGCTGCCGAAGCTCATGCAGGGTGAGGGCACCGATCTCGGCAGCGCCCTCACCTTCGCGCTCGCCTTGAATCTCGGTGCGGTCGCCGGATCGTTCATCACCGCCTGGGGTGGTGTGCGATACGGATCGGTACCGACCAGTGTCATCGCCGCGGCCATTGCCGGCGTCTCCCTGCTCGCCCTGTTGCTCGATCCTCCGGTCGCCGTCGTCTACCTCATCTTCGTGCTCGCGGGCGTCGGTACACACGGTACGCAGGCACTCATCATCGCCGCAGTTGCGTCGTACTACCCCGACCACCTCCGTGGCACCGCTCTCGGCTGGGCGCTCGGCGTCGGGCGTATCGGCGCGGTCGCGGCTCCGCAGGTCGGTGGCTGGCTTCTGGCTGCGGGGCTCGGCGCCGACTCGAACTTCATCCTGTTCGGTATCAGCGCACTGGTCTCGTCGCTCCTGCTGACCGTGATCTGGAAGAAGTTCCCCACCAGTCATGACGCGGCTCGCGGCCCGGTCATGGCCCACTGATCCGACCTACTCTCGAAAACGAAGGAGCCTCAACTCATGTCCGATCTGAAGGACGCACGGGTCCTCATAGCCGGCGGCGGGATCGGCGGCGTCGCCAATGCCCTGGCCCTCTCCCAGAAGGGCGCCCGGGTCACGCTGTTCGAACGAGCCCCGGAGTTCGGTGAGGTCGGTGCCGGCCTTCAGATCGGCCCACACGGCAGCCGAATCCTCCAGTCACTCGGCGTCTACGACGAGGTGATCTCCAAGGGTGTCCTGCCCAAGAACCTCGTCTTCCGCGACGCCGTGACCTCCGAGATCTTGACCAAGGTCAACCTCGGGCACGACTACCAGCAGCACTACGGCGGCGTGTACTTCGTGGTCCACCGCTCCGACCTGCATTCGGTGCTCGTCGAGGCTGCCCGCAAGGCCGGTGCCGATCTTCGCGTCAGTTCGACCGTGCAGGACGTCATCACCGAGGGCGACACCGTGCGCGTCATCCTCGAGGACGGCTCCGAGCATGTCGGCGACGTCGCGCTCGGAATGGACGGCCTGCACTCGCGCCTGCGACCGAAGCTGCACGACGACAAGCCCGTCGGCTCCGGGTATGTCGCGTTCCGCGGCACCTTCCCGATGAACGAGGTTCCGCTCGAGGAAGAGATCGAGGACGTCGTCGGCTACATCGGTCCGCGCTGTCACTTCATCCAGTACCCGCTGCGCAACGGCGAGATGCTCAACCAGGTAGCCGTCTTCCAGTCGCCCGCGTTCCTGCGCGGTGAGGAGAAGTGGGGCAGCCCGGAGGAGTTGGCACACGCCTACGACCACTGCCACGACTCGGTCAAGGAAGCGTTGAAGTATCTGTGGACCGACCGTTGGTGGCCGATGTTCGACCGCGACCCGGTCGACAACTGGGTCGACGGCCGCATGCTCCTGCTCGGGGACGCCGCACACCCGCCGCTGCAGTACCTGGCGTCGGGCGCGGTCATGGCCCTCGAGGACGCCCGGTGCCTGGCCGACTATGCCGCCGAGGACCTTCGGGGCGACACGAAGAACTGGCCGAAGATCCTGCGCGACGTCAACGCCGAGCGTGCACCGCGCTGCAACCGCATCCTCACAGTCGGCCGCATGTGGGGCGATCTGTGGCATCTCGACGGGGCGGGTCGCGAAGCGCGCAACGAGTTGTTCCGCATCCGCGACACGTCGAGCTACAAATACACCGACTGGCTGTGGGGCTACAGCTCCGACCGCACGCGCTGAGTCCGCGGCTTCTACCGCTGATGGCCGAATGTCACCCCGAGTCAGTCGGACTGACCAGGGGTGACATTCGGTCATCAACCGGCGTTCGCTCCCACACGGTTAGAGTGTCGCCCATGAGTACGCTGCGCGCCGCCGTCGTCGGCGGTGGGATCATCGGCGCCGCCACGGCACGCCGACTCGCGATGCTGGACCACGACGTCACCCTGTTCGAGAAGGAGCCGTCGCTCGCATCGCATCAAACCGGCCACAACAGCGGCGTGGTGCATGCGGGGCTGTACTACACACCGGGGAGCTTGAAGGCGCAACTGTGCCGGCGCGGTGTCGACCTGCTGCAGAAATTCGCCGTCGAGAAGGACATCCCGTACGACGAGTGCGGCAAGCTCGTTGTCGCGCTGGACGAATCCGAGCTCGACCGACTCGACGCGATCGAAGCCCGTGCGACCGCCAACGGCGTCCCGGGCATCAGACGAATCGGTGCCGACGAGATCACGGCGATCGAGCCGCACGCCGTGGGCATCTCCGCGCTGCATTCGCCGCAGACCGCGATCATCGACTACGTCGCGGTCACCCGCGCACTCGCCGACGACGTGACGAATGCGGGTGGCGCTCTACACACCGGCACTCCCGTGACCGGCCTGCACACTGCGGGGCACCAGGTCGTCGTCGAAACCACTTCTGGTACTTGGTCATTCGATCTGGTGATCGCATGCGCGGGGTTGCAGTCCGATCGCCTCGCGCATGCGGCCGGCGACGCCCGCACCCCGCGGATCGTTCCGTTCCTCGGCGACTACCGCTTACTCAAACCCGCGGCCGCCACGAAGGTTCGTGGCCTGATCTATCCGGTGCCGGACCCTCGCTACCCGTTCCTCGGGGTGCATCTGACGAAGCGCATCGACGGAGAAGTCATGGTGGGACCCAACGCATTCCTCTCGCCCGGACGCGAGACCTACGAGGGTATCCGCGGGTCGTGGCGCGACCTGCGCGACGCCGCCGCCTGGCCCGGTTTCTGGAAGTTCGCGACACATAACCTTCCCGCAGCAAGTCGTGAACTGCGCACCGCGATGAGCACTCGTCGTTTCGTGTCCGAGGCCGCGAGATACGTTCCCGGACTGACCGCCGACGATGTGGTCGACGGTCCCCGCGGAATTCGCGCGCAAGCCATGAATGCCGACGGCGGGTTGGAGGACGACTTCGTCATCACCGGACACGGGCCCGTCGTACACCTGCGCAACGCACCCTCGCCCGGTGCCACATCGTCGATGGCGATCGCCGAGCATCTCGTCGACACGGCACTTGAACGGCTCCGCTGACGCTCTCCGGACACACCGACCCGCGCAGGCAGGCATGCTGGGAGGCGGCACTGATTCCGAATACCAAGGAGCACCCGACATGGCACGCATCGCACTCTTCGGCGGACACGGCAAAGTCGCACTGCACCTCGAGCGGCTGCTCACCGACGCCGGCCACGAGACCAGTGCGTTCATTCGCAACCCGGACCACGCCGACGACGTGCGGGCCGCCGGAGGCACGCCGGTGGTGGCCGACGTCGAACAACTCGACATCGCGGCGCTGACCGAACTGTTGCAGGGACATGACGCGGTGGTGTGGTCGGCGGGCGCAGGCGGCGGGAACCCGGCCCGCACCTACGCCGTGGACCGCGACGCGGCGATCTCATCGATGACGGCCGCGCAGGAGGCCGGTGTGCGCCGGTACGTGATGGTCTCGTACTTCGGGGCGCGCCCGGACCACGGCGTGCCCGAGGACAACAGCTTCTACCCCTACGCCGAGGCGAAGGCCGGCGCCGATGCGCATCTGCGCGGCACCGATCTCGAGTGGACGATTCTGGGGCCGAGCGCCCTGACGCTGGATCCGCCGACCGGACGGATCGAGATCGCCGGTCAGGGCGCGCGCGACAAGGGGCAGGTGTCGCGCGCGGATGTCGCTGCCGTCGTCGCTGCGGTGCTCGAACGTCCCGCTACCGCGGGTCGCACCATCGAATTCAACAACGGCGATACCCCGATCGCCGAGGCACTCGACTCCCTGCGCTAGATCACACCGCACCGAGGTGGACGAATGGCACATTCGGCTTCGTGATCAAGCCGAATGTGCCATTCGCTCGGAAGGGGTGGGGTGTCAGGCCTGCGGCGTGAGCTCCTCGACGCGGACCGGGGACGTGTCGGAGGCGGCCGCGATGGCCTCCTCGAACTGACGGTGATCGACCTGGGATCCCAGCATCAGCGCAAGGCGGGTGAGGAACCCCTCCCGATCGTCCTCAGCAACCTGGTCGAGCGCGGTCGACAGACCCAGCCACACGTTCTCGCGACGCTGCTCATCCGCGGTGACCTGCTCGGCCGGACGTGCAGGCAGCGCATCACCGGCAGGTGCGACACCCGCGTGCAGTGCAGCCGCGACCCCGGAGAGCCGCGCGACCGGGACGCGACACAGCAGCAGGCCGTCGGGACGGATGACGAACGCTTCGCCCGCGGTCGCACCGAGCGCGCCCGCGAGGTCGGCGGCGTCGAGGACGGTGACGCCTTCTGCAGCAGCACTGTCGACGGCAAGTGCACGGACACTCTCGGGCGACAGGGCTTCGCCGAGTTCGGTGGCCGCGGTCGCGAGCGCCGCGCTGTCTGCCGCGTCGAGACCGACGCCGAGCACTGCGAAGCCGGTGCCGCGTGCGACGTTGAGAGAACTGTCGGCACCGTCGACGCGCACCTTGCGGTCTTCGACAGGCTCGCCCGGGAGCACACCTTCGACACCGGTCGCCACCGGCCAGGTGAGCGGGGAGAGCCGAGCGTGAGTGGCGCTGGACTGGCGCGGATTGATCAGGTGTCCGAACTCGGGGCGGCCGACCGCAAGGGCGAGAACTGCATCGCGGGTGGTGCGGTAGCCATGGCTGCCCGGGCTCATGATGAGCGTGGACTTGCCGGCGTTGGCGACGTTCTGCTCCCACGCATTGTGGCGCTCGAAGGAGTACGCCTGCAGCAGGGCCTCGTCGGCGTTGCCGTTGATGACGGCGGCGAGCTGCCACGCGAGGGTCTCGGCGTCTTCCATGCCGGAGTTCAGACCGCGCACACCGAAGATCGGGACGAGGTGCGCTGCGTCGCCGGCGAACAGGATGCGGCCGTGTGTGAACTCGTCGAGGGCGAGCGCGCGGGCGCTGTAGAAGCCCTTCCACTCGAGAGTCCACGGCAGATCGTTCTGCAGCCAGTCGAGGTGCTTCGTGATGCGGGCCCGAATGGCGTCTTCCTGGGTCTCGATCTCGGCGTCCTCGGACGGATCGAGCTGATAGTCGATGCGCCAGATGTTGCCGGGCTGCTTGTGCATGATGATCGTCGAGCCCGGGTTGCTCGGCGGGTCGAACCACACCATGCGCTCGGCGGGCAGATCCGACTCCCAGTGGATATCGGCGATGACGTAGCGACCCTCGTAGCTGGTGCCCTGCAGACGCAGACCGGCGAGCTCACGCATGCGGCTGCGGCCGCCGTCGGCAGCGACGACGTAGCGGGCGCGCAGGTGGCGCTTGCCGGCGGCGGTGTCGACCTCGAGGGTGACCTCGTCGTCGCCGCGCAGGATGCCGGCGATGGACGCCTGCCAGTACAGGGTGATGAGGGGGTTCTTCTCGAGGGTGTCGACCATGATCTGCTCGAACTCCGACTGGGAGACGTTGATCATGGGCGGGCGCACGTCGAAGTCACGCAGCGGCATCTCGAAGTGCAGGACCTGCTCGTCGCGGTAGTAGCTGCGGCCACCGACCCACGGGAGGACGATCTTCTCGAGTTCCTTGCCGAATCCGAGGCGACCGGCGGCTTCGAGGCTGTGCCGGGAGATGCAGATCGCGCGGCTACCGAAGGACACCTGATCGGCGGCCTCGATGATGGTGACGGGGATGCCGCGCTGCGCGAGTCCGAGTGCGGTGGCCATGCCGACCGGTCCGGCACCCACGACGACGACGGGAAGCGTCTCGCCGGACGGAGTCATCGAGTCGAATGCCGCTGCGGGGTACTTGGGAGGCTGGTAGTAGGTCGACACGGGTCAGACACCTTCCTGGGAGAGGGACTGCTTCTGCTCGGTGCTCGTGCCGGCGGAGGGCACGCGCAGGAGCAGGATGCTCATGAGACTGATGAGGGCGATCAGCACGAAGTAGCCGGTGATCGACATCGAGGTGCCGGTCGCGGCGAACAGCGACGTCGCGATCATCGGGGCGAGACCACCGCCGAGGATGGCACCGACCTGGTATCCGAGGGACGCGCCGCTGTAGCGGATCTTGGCGGGGAACAGTTCCGCGAAGAGCGCGGATTGCGGTCCGGCGCAGCATCCGAGAGTGAAGCCGAGTGCGACCATCGCCAGCAGCATCACCGGCAGGATCGCGGTGTCCATCAGGGGGAAGAACAGCGCCGCGGCGACGACGAGCGCGGCAGATGCCTTGATGTAGATGTTGCGACGGCCGACGATGTCGGAGCGCCACGCGCTGTAGGCCATGCCGGCCATCCAGAACGGGCAGGATGCGATGAGCAGGCTCAGCATCGCGGTCTTGCTGTAGCCGAGTTCGGATTCGCCGTACTTGAGGACGTAGACCATGTACGCGTACGCGATGCCGTTGGTGGCGATGAACGTGCCACCGGCCAGCAGAACGGTCTTCCAGTGCTTGGTGAGCACCTCGAGGATCGGCATCTTCTCGTCGGCCTCGGCGGGGGCCTCCTTCGTCGCCTTGAATTCTTCGCTCTCTTCGAGTCCGAGGCGGATCCACAGCGCCACGACGACGAGGACCGCCGACATGAGGAATGGCACGCGCCAGCCCCACGAGTTGAAGGCCTCTTCGCTGAGGAACGCGGTGAGTGGCAGGTAGACGAGGTTCGCGATCAGCACACCGGCGGGCACACCCAGCTGAGGCGCTGCGCCGTAGAGGCCGCGTTTGCCGGCGGGGGCGTTCTCGGTGGCGACGAGCACCGCGCCACCCCACTCTCCGCCCACGCCGAGACCCTGGATGAAGCGCAGGGTCACGAGAAGGATGGGGGCGGCGACGCCGATGGCGTCGAAGTTCGGAAGCAGGCCGATGGCGACCGTCGCGAAGCCCATGAGCAGCAGTGAGGTGACGAGCATCGACTTGCGGCCGATCTTGTCACCGAAGTGACCCATGACCACGCCGCCGATGGGGCGGGCGATGAAGCCGACGGCGAGCGTCGCGAAGGCAGCGAGGGTGCCGGCGACATCGGACGAACCGGGGAAGAACTGAGGTCCGAGTACGAGCGCTGCAGCAGTGCCGTAGATGAAGAAGTCGTACCACTCGATTGCGGTACCGACGAAGCTGCCCAGCGCGGCTTTGCGCGCGGCTTCGGCCGACGCCTGCGGAGGCGAGTCAAGGACGGTCATGATTACTGGTGCCCTTCGGCGAGATGTAACAGGGGTGCATTCCGGTTAACGAGCGTTCGGACGCGATACGAACATCATGAGGGCGATCACATTCGTTTGAAAAGCGGATAAAGTCGGGAATGAATCACCGAAAATCAGTGATTGAGGGCGTCTTCCCAGTTCATTTGGGTACTTTGCGCTCCCCTGCCGCGAGCACGAAGTCCACAAAAGTCTGCGCGACACGGCTCTGCAGCGCGTCTTTCCGCCATGCGAGGAGGATTCCGACGGGAGGCGGCTTCGGTTCCGCAAACGGCCGCACGGCGATCGGGAGCCCCTCGTAACTCACGTCCTGCGCGGGACGCTGCAGCAGCAGCGTCCACCCCAACCCACGGCCGACGAAGGAGCGGGCCGTCTCGTAGTTCTGGGTGCGGTAGGCGACCACCGGGGAGAACCCCGCTTCGGCGCACAGGCTCATCGCGTGGCCCGAACTCGGGGGCGCATCGAGGATCACCATGGGATCCTGCGCGAGGTCTGTGAGTCGCACCGGCTCCCCCGACGATGCGGCCGGGTGTTCGGCGGGCAGCAGCAGCATCGGTTCCCTGGAGTCGAGCACGACGGTCTCGAGCCCCGGATCGAGCTCGAGGTCGTACAGGAATGCGACGTCCAGCTCGCGAGAGTCGAGCAATGCCCTCAACCTGTCCTGGGTGTCCTCCCGGAAATCGACGCGCGCCCGGGGATGCGCCTCGGTGAATCCCGCGATCAACGAGGGCAGCAGAGTCGGCCCGAGGGACGGATAGCACCCCACGGCGACAGGGCCGACCACGGATCCCGCCTCGGAGTGGGCATCACTCTCGAGTTCGGTAGCGACATGCAGGACGTTCTTGGCGCGCTCGAGAACCGCGTGCCCGGTCGGGGTCAACCGCACCCCGCGGGCCCGCTGTCGCACGAACAGTGTGACGTCGAGTGCCCGCTCGAGATCGTTGATGGAGGCGGACACCGCCGAGTGCGACATGTGCAGTGCGTCGGCGGCCGCGGTGATGGTTCCCCAGTCCGCGACGGCGACGAAGGCCGCCAGCTGACGGATCGTGTACGCGGGCACGCCTTCGGATCTGGCCATGCGCCTACCGTAGTTCGGTACTCACGAGAGTTCGGTAGTCACGACATCATCACGCGGTCGGCGATGTCGGCCCGGACCATCGACGGGACACTGGCGGCGAATTTCTTCAAGTACGCGAGGACCCACTCACGCTGGGATGCGAGAAACGGAAAATCCGAGCCCACCATGTGACGGACGGCGAGCATGGGCAGCGGTGCGTCGAGCGCCCGGAACGCACTGTTCCTCAGACCGGACACAGTGCAGCCCGGATAGAACTGGCCGAGCATCAGCCCGTCGAGTACGAACTCCGACTTGCGTTCGTTCTGTACGAGGTCGATCACGTCGTAGTCCGTGACGTCAGGGAACACCGCAACGACGGATTTGAGCGCCGCGTCCGGCCCGGAGGCCGGCGACAGATGCGGGAAGAGTTCTGCGAGGTCGTCGGCGACGTCCCGCATGCGTTGCGCGCCGACCGCACCCGGTACGAACACCGCATAGAACAGTCCCCGGCCGATCGACGGCGCCGCGAACGGGCAGACGGCGCCGCTGCGCCCGAGCTCGTCGTGCGGTCTGCACAGGAAATCGACTGCCCAGCGACGCAGCTCCGCGGTGCGGGGATGCTCGTCGTCCCGGACGTCGTCGAAGACGCTCACCGGCTCGATGCCCGATCGGCGGCCACGGAGAACGCTGGTCTGGTCGGTCATGACTGGCCTTTCCGGAGATGGTCCGTGAGGACCGGGGTGATCTGGTCGAGTGCGTGTGGACCGGTCATGTCCCGGTGTGTGATGTCGAGGCGGTGGGTGACGATGTGTCCGTCGATGTGCGGTTGCCAGACTTCGGCGGGCTCGGGCATCCGAGCGGCGACGGCGTCGGCGGATTCGAAGAACACCAGGTCGGCGACGGGTCGTGCGGTCGGTCGATGGACGGCGGCGAAGCCGACAGTTCGGTTGAAGGCGCTGCGGAGGAGTTCCCTGCGCGGCCGCGCGCACCCAGGCGCGAGTGCCTCGATTTCGGCAGTGACGATCTCCGCGTCGGGTGCGTCCTCCTGCAGGTGGGTGTCGAGCATGGTCAAACTCGCGACCACTTCCCCCGCGGCGTCGAGCTGAGCTGCGATCTCGTGGGCGATCTGCCCGCCCACCGAGTAGCCGAGCAGGTGGTACGGACCGTGCGGTTGCGTCGCCCGGATGCTCTCGACGTGAGCGGAGGCAAGACCCGCGAGGGTGTCGACATCGCAATCCGGATCGGCCAGCAGCGGCGACTGCAGCCCGTATACGGGCCGGTCGTCGATACGCCGTGCGAGTCCGGCGAAGCACCACGCCAGGCCCGCCGCGGGGTGGACGCAGAACAACGGATCGCCGGACCCGCCCTCGCGCAACGGGATCACCGCATCGAACGAGTCTTCACCGGCCGGCGAATCGACGAGACGCCGAGCCAGGGACCCCGGGGTGGGGTGGGTGAAGATCCACTGCACGGGAACAGGACGGCCGAAGGACTCCGCCAGCGCGGCGACCACGGCCGTCGCGCCGAGTGAGGTGCCGCCGAGAGCGAAGTAGTCGTCGTCGAGCCCCACTCGCGGGATGTCGAGGGTTCCGGCGAACGCGGAGACAACGGCCTGCTCCGTCGCGTCGCGCGGCGCCCGGTAGGGTCGGCGTCCCTCGATGAGGTCGGGGATCGGCAATGCCGTCCTGTCGAGCTTGCCGTTGGGGGTGACGGGCAGCGCATCGAGCACGGTGAGGGTCGCGGGCACCATGTGCGGAGCGAGTCGCGTCTGGGCGTGGGCACGAACATCGTCGGCGACGATGGCTGCGCCGGGAACCGGAACGACGTAGCTGTCGAGGCGATCACGGCGCACAGTGACCACCGCGCGGGCCACCCTGGGGGCGTCGCGAAGCACCGATTCGATCTCACCGGGTTCGATGCGGAATCCGCGGATCTTGACCTGCAGGTCGCTGCGGCCGACGTAGTCGAGGGTGAGTGTGCCGTCGGCGGCATGGCGCCACCGCACGAGGTCGCCGGTGCGATACATCCGCTCCCCCGGCTTCCCGGACGGATCGGCGACGAATCTGGACGCCGTGCCGCCACGTCGGTTCCGGTAACCGCGGGCCACGGCGGGTCCGCTCACATACAACTCCCCCACCACTCCGACGGGAACCGGCCGGAGACGGTGGTCGAGGACTTGTTCGGTGATTCCGCGGATAGGCCCACCCAGTTCGACAGGTCCACCCGCAACCAGCGGTGTGCCGGCGTTGGTCTGGATGGTGTTCTCGGCCGGCCCGTATGTATTGACCATGTCGCGACCGGGCGCCCACTGCGCCACGAGTTCGGGCGGGCAGGACTCCCCACCTACGACGACGGTGTGCAGGTGCGTAAGTCCGGCAGGGTCGAGGGTCGCGAGCACCGACGGAGTCAAGGCGATGTGCGTGACACGTTCTCGGGCGAGAAGATCAGCGAGCTCGATACCACCGTAGACCGTCGGCGGGGCAACGATCAGGCACCCGCCCGACCCGAAGGCCCACAACTGTTCGAGGATCGCGGCATCGAAACTCGGTGATGCGAAATGCAGCACCCGCGAACGCGATCCGAGTACGAACCTCGTGCGTTGCTCTTCGACGAACCCTGCAAGTCCCGTGTGAGTGACCACGACGCCCTTGGGAGTCCCCGTCGATCCCGAGGTGTAGACGAGATAGGCCGCCTGATGGGGGCGCAGCGGTATGCGACGGTCGATGTCGGCGATCGCGCGATCGGAATGGGCTGCGATCGTGTTACTTTCGTCAAGGTCGTCGAGCATCACCCACCGCTGGAGTGGTAGGTCGGCGTGCAGTTCATCGACGGTGACTCCGATGGTAGCGCCGGAATCCTCGATCATGTGCTCGATCCGCGCGGAGGGGTATTTCGGGTCGACCGCAACGAAGGCGGCACCGGTTTTCGCGACCGCCCACAGTGCCAGGACCGACTCGATCGAGCGAGTCAGCGCGACCGCGACCACCGATTCGGGGCCCGCTCCGAGTTCGATGAGCCGGCGCGCCAGCCGGTTCGAGCGCGAATCGAGTGCGCGGTAGGTGAGCTGGTCGTTGCCGCACACCACTGCGACGGCGTCGCCGCCGATCGTTGCGCCATGCGTCAACAGCCGCGGGAGGGTGACAGCGGGTTCCATCGGCCGACCCGACACCGGCACGAGATCGGCGCGTTCACTCGTACTCAGGATGTCGATCCCGCCGACCTCGCGGTCGGGCCGGGTGACGACCGCGTCGAGGATTCGTGTGAATTCCGCGGCGAACCGCTGAATTGACACCTCATCGAAGATATCTGTGGCGTACCCGAACTCGGCTGCTGTCACGTTCCCGTCCCGCGGTTCCTCCACAGCGAGGTAGAGGTCGCATTTGGCAACCGGCGGTGCCACGTCGACGGTATCGATCACGAGACCCGGCAGTTCGACCCGGGTAGGTGCGATGTTGCGGAACTCGAGCAGGGCCTGGAACAGCGGGGCGTGCGACGTCGACCGCGCAGGATCGAGCGCCTGCACGACCCGGTCGAACGGCACGTCCGCGTGATCGAAGGCGTCCAGGTCGCGGTCGCGGGTGCGGTCGAGGAATTCGCCGAACGACGCGGATGCATCGATGTCGGAGCGGAGCACGACCGTATTGACGAACATACCGACCATGTCGTCGAGTTCTGCGGCCCCGCGACCCGCTACAGGCGTCCCGATCGCCAGCGTCGTTGCCCCGGTGAGTCGTTCGAGCAGGATGGCGAATGCTGCGTGCATCACCATGAAGACGGTCACGTCGTGCGCATGAGCCAGGGCAGACACACCCGATGTCAGTTCGGCCGGAATCTCGAACGAGACGGTGGCGCCGTGGTGGGTGCGTCGCGCGGGCCGGGGTCGGTCGACGGGCAGGTCGAGAAGTTCGGGGACGCCGTCGAGCGTCGAACGCCAGAAGTCGATCTGCCGCGCCAGCAAGGACTGCGGATCGGTGGCGTCGCCGAGTCGGGCGAGGTGCCCCAGCGCGTGGTCGGTGTAGCGCGACGGCAGTGGCGCCCACGCGGGGGCGTGTCCCTGTAGCCGGGAGGTGTAGGCGAGCATCGTGTCGCGAGCGAGCGGCAGCGTCGACGCACCGTCGGCGGCAATGTGGTGTACAACCACCACGACGACGTGATCTGCAGGCCCGAGCTGCAACAACGCGGTACGGACCGGAAGATCGCGGCTCACGTCGAATCCTGCGGTCGCGAGCTCGCGCAGCGCCTCGCGCATGCCGACTTCTCCGCGCACGGGCACCGGCGTGAAATCGAACGCGGCGTCGTCGAGCACGTCCTGGTAGGGGCCGCGCTCCGAGGACGGGTAGCGGGTGCGCAGCGGTTCGTGTCGCGCGACGACGTCCGCGAAGGCCGCGCGCAGTACATCGAGATCGAGGTCTCCGGTGACGTGCAATGCGATGGGCACGTTGTACGCGGGCGAGGCTGTGTCGACCTGGTTGATGATCCACATGCGCTGCTGAGCGGGCGCCAGTGGAACCCGGTCGGGGCGAGGGCCGGCGGGGACGGACCCCGCCGCGGGGGCAGCCCTGCCTGCGTGAACAGCAAGAGCCGCGACGACCGGCGACTCGAACAGGTCGCGGACACCGAGTCCCACTCCGAGTGCGGCGTTCACACGGGCGACCGCGCGGGTCGCGCTGAGGGAATTGCCGCCCAGGTCGAAGAAGTGGTCGCTGCGACCCACCCGCTCGAGCCCGAGAACCTCGGCGAACACCTCCGCGACAGCGCGTTCGGCGTTCCCGTCCGGCGCGACGAACTCGGCGCGCCCGGCGCCGAACACGGGTTCCGGCAGTGCATTGCGGTCGAGTTTCCCGACGGGCGTGACGGGCAGCTCGTCGAGAACGACTATCGCGGCAGGCACCAGGTGAGCGGGCACGCAACCGCGCAGGTACGCGGTCAGCTCACCCGCAGTGGGAATAGCGGGCTCGCCCGCAGTGAAATTGGCGGGCTCGCCCGCAGTGAAATTGGCGGGCTCGCCCGCAGTGGGAACGACGTACGAGACAGGAACGACATCACCGGACGGATCCGGGCGCCCGACCGTCACCGCCGCAGCGACGACGGGGTGGCGGACCAGGGCTGCGTCGATCTCGCCGAGTTCGACCCGGATACCCCGGATCTTGATCTGGAAATCGGAGCGGCCCACGTAGTCGAGCACGAGGGTGCGGTCGGGCAGTCGCCGCCAGCGCACCACGTCGCCGGTCCGGTACATCCGCGCACCGCCGGGCGCTGCGACGAAACGCGTCGCAGTGAGCGCCTCGCGATTGCGGTAGCCGCGTGCCAACGCCGGGCCGGCCACGTACAGCTCCCCGGCCACCCCTACAGGGACGGGCCGCAGCCGGTCGTCGAGGACGGTTTCGGTGAGCCCACGGACCGGACCACCGATCGTCACGGGTTCACCGGCCACGATCGTCGCGGCATTCGACATGACGGTCGATTCCGTCGGCCCGTAGCCGTTGATCATCGTGCGCCCGGGGGCCAGGCGTTCGACGAGTTCGTCCGGGCATGCCTCCCCCGCTACCGCCAGCGTGTGCAGAGAGCCGGGGAGCCGCGGCACCGTGGACAACACGGTAGGCGTGAGGACAGCGTGGGTGACGTCGTTGCGAGGAAGGATCTCGGCGAGTTCGTCGCCGCCCGTTACGGCGGGCGGCACCACGACCAGACGGGAGGCACTGCCCGCAGCCCACAGGATCTCGAACACGGAGGCATCGAAACTCGGGGAGGCACAGTGCAGCACACGGGCGCCGGGGTGTCCACGGAAGCGGTCGCGCTGCTCTGCGACCAGGTCGGCGATGCCGCGGTGGGTGATGGTGACGCCCTTGGGAAGGCCGGTCGATCCGGACGTGTAGATCAGATAGGCAGCCCCGTCGGGATGTACCGCCGCGGGTGCGCACGGCGTGAGCTCCGTGGCCGGCAGTCCCTCCCGGAGCTCGAGCCATCGAATTGCGTCGGGCAGCGCTGCGCGGAACTGCGGCGTGGTCAGCCCCACCGCCACGGCCGAATCGGTGAGCATGTGCGCGATCCGTTCGGCCGGGTAGGAGGGGTCGACGGGCACGAATGCTGCGCCGCTCTTGACGACCGACCACAGCGCCACCACCGATTCGATCGACCGCGCGATCGCGACGGCCACAACCGTCTCCGGCCCGGCCCCCGAGACGCGGAGGGCGTGGGCGAGCCGGTCGGAGACCATGTCGAGTTCTGTGTAGGTGAGGGTGCGGCCCTCGCACTGCACCGCGACACCCTGCGGATTCGCGGCGACGGCGGCAGCGAGGACCTCGGGCATCGTCGTACCGTTCTCCCCCGGTGCGCCGCGGACAGCGCCGGGCACGTCGATCACCCCGATGTCGGTCAGCGGCGTGTCCGACGATGCGCACGCGAACGCGTCGACGACGTCGAGGAGCCGCGCATGGTGCCGATGCACCTCGTCGTCGGTGTACCGACCGGGGTTGGCGCGGATCTCGACGATCGTCCTCGGCGGGTGGCCGGAGCGGTAGATGTTGATCATGATGTCCGGCACCGGACCCGCGGTGAGGATGTGGAAATCGGCCACGGCGGGCCCGAATCGCCATTGCCGGTCGAAGAGCATCACGTTGACGACGGGCGACGAGATCCGCCGGGCAGCGGCGTCCGCGCCCAGCTCACGCAGGATGTCCTCGACGTTCCCCCGCTGATGACGCAGCGCACCGGTGAGTTCGAGCCGGACCCGATCGACGAGCGTGCCCACGGTGCCGTCGGTGCGCACCGTCACGAGCAGCGGGACGACGTTGGCGAGCATGCCGCCGGACCGACGCAGCACGGCGGTAGTGCGCGCGGAAACCGGGATGTCGACCAGCACGTCCTGTCGCCCGGTCGTCTGCGCGAGGTGGCACGCAAACGCCGAAACGATCCGCGCGGCCGCATCGGCTCCGGACGCGTCCAGCCGGGCTGTCGTCTCCTCTGTGAGCGCGGCACGGGCGACCCGGCTACGGACCGCGGGTGGTGCGATCTTGTCGGTGAGTGTGACTGCGGCCGAGCGCGAGTGAAGCCGTTCCGCCCAGTGGGCACGATCCTGCTCGTACCGGCGGGAGGCGCGGTAGTCGTGGTCGAGCTGCTGCAGTGTGCGCAGGTCGGCGGCGCGATTCGGCTGTGGTTCCCGATTCTCGAACTCTGCGGTGTACAACTCGGCGACTCGGTCGACCATCGTCGCGGCGCCGTGCCCATCGAGCGCGATGTGGTGGATGCGTGTGTACCAGAAGTACCGGTCGTCGGCGACCTGGAGCAGAGCGGCCTCGGTCAGTGGTTCGTCGGTGAGATCGATTTCGGCGGTGTGGTTGTGGTCCATCCATTCGTGCGCCGCTGCCTCCGGGTCGGGCGCCGCACGGAAATCGTGCACGTCCAGTTCGGCATCCGGAGGCGGCGCAACCACCTGGTGGGGTTCGCCGTCGATGTCGACGAGCCTGAGGAACACCGATTGGAACTCGTGCGCGGCGACGAGCGAGACCCGACGGAACAGGTCGACGTCGAGCACACCACGAATGTCGACGTACTGTGCGATGCAGATCGGCACACGCGGTGCGAGCTGTTGAGCGAACCACAACCCACGCTGGGCGGGAGACAGTGGAAATGGTTCGTGGACAACAACAGTGGCGGCGGCCATGGAATCACACCCGGGGTTGCGGCGGAGATGGCGTCCATTCGTTCCGGACGGCCGGAGAAACCGGCTCCACTACTGTCCCGCGGGCTCGACCTCGCAGATACGCACCCTAGGTGTCGACCCCCACCACCTAATCCCGTTCGCGGGCGGCCTCCTCGGATTCGCCATCGCTCTCGGCGGCGCGGTGCCGCGCGTCGGATACCTTCGCGAGGCCTCGGCCGAGAACACCGCCTACCGATTTGAGCGGACTGTCGATCGAATCCAGTGCGTCGGCGATCTCGGGATCCTCGTCGACGAGCCATCCTGCCGCGTCGGCTCGGCATGCCGAACGGAAGTCCTCGAGGTCCTCCCGCAACCTGGCAAGCGTGCGCATGGTGCGCGGTGAAGACAGGCGTCGGACGACCTCGAGCGGGGTGCCTTCGGCAACCCGGGCAAGTGCGCGGCGTCCACGGCGGAGCAGTTCGCCGTCCTGCTCGAAATGCTCGGTTAGCAGGACGCGTGCGGCGCTGAGAACCTCGCTCCGTTCGTCCGCTTCAGCGGTGCGTGCGCGTTCGATACGCAGGCGCTGCCACATGGTCGTGGCGTCCTCGACGAGCACGAGCAACTGCAGCGTCTCACCGAATCGGCCGTCGTCGGCCATCGTGAGCAGCAACGCGACGTGTGCCGACACGGTGATCTCGGGCTCGACCGGACCAAGGATCTCGAAGGCATACGCGCGGAGCCGCTGGACCACTGAGGAGAGCAGCGGACCGAGTTCCGCGACCGTGATCCACTCCTCCTCGGGGAGCGCACCACGGTGATCGACGATCGCGATCGCGCGCGTCAACGCGTTGTGGTGGGCGACGACGTCGCCGAGATCGGGAGCGCCCGCTCCCGCCAGGACCTTCTCGACAGTGTCGGGTTCGGCGTCGTCGCCTCGGAGCCGCACGATCGCGGCTTCGACCGATCCGACGACACCCGCCAGCGCACGCACGATCGCATCCGCGGGGATCGCACCGGAAACGTCGGGATTCGGCAGGTCGTTCATGTGCACCATCGTGCTACGACGCACCCCCGATGCACCACCCGGCGACCCTACTCACAGCCGGGGATGATCCTGACCGCCGGGTACGCGCACCCACGCACTCTCGAGCAACGAGACCACCTCGGCTTCGTGACGTGCACGGTATGCGCTGAGGATGCGGCGTGGGCGAGTCTCGCCGTCGAGCCCGATGGCCGTTGCGAACGCGGCCGGAATGCTCGACTCCGGCACGACCTCCGGTGTTGTGTAGCCGATGAGCGCGAGCGCCTTGCGGAGCGGATCGGCATTCGAGGCGAACGTGCGTAACGGCAGCACGTCGAACCGGCCGTCCGACCGGACTTCGAGAAACAGCTCGCCGTACTCGTCGATACCGATCTCGTCGAGGAACCGACGCACCGAAGCGAGCTGCGGAATCGGCCCTGTCCACCGCAACACCTGAGGCCCTAGCCTCGACTTCAGCACGATCTCGGCGCCGGGCTCGCACCCGACTATGCCCGCGACAGCGGACGGGATCGGGACCTCCGCGCCGCGCATGTGGTCGCGAGTGACGGGAATCCGCAGGCGCCAGTGCTCATCGAGCCGGTACAGGCGTTTGGTGCGTTCCGGGGGCAAAGCGGGTACATGGGTGCGACGCCGACGGCGGACACACTCCGCGACGACTTCGAAATCCCCGCTCGCCGCGAATACCCGAGCGGACGCATCGGAGATCGAAAATCGCTGGACCAGCGCTTCGGCCACCTTGTCGAGCTCGATCGAGCCGGCAGCACCGTCTACGAGCCGAGCGATGCGTGTCGCGACGGCGGTGACGAGGTCGGTCTCCCATTCGAGCAGACCCCACAGTCCGTCGTCCTCGGTGACGGTGAACCGGTCGTCGTCACCGAGCTCTTCGACGACGCTGTGGATGTCGATGTTCGAGTCCATGCGTGCGACGAGCGTTTCGGCGGAGAGCGGGTCGCCGATCACCTCGAGGATCTGCGCGGCGTGACCCGCGACGGTGCCCTGAGCAGTGAGAATCCGGCCTTCGAAGACGGTGGTTCCGCAGTACTCCATCCATGATCGGAATTCGTCGGCGGGCAGTTTCGATATCGCGGCAACCCCTGCGGGTTGCACCACTCCGTTGGCGGATTCGAATTCGCCGAGCAGTGCACGGGTCTGCTTCTCCGCCTCGGCGAGATCGGGCACGGCGATCCATCCGTCTGCGACGGTGCAGCGGTCGTCGAGGCGGTCGAGGACCTTCCACAACGGCGCGTCGAGCCCCGGCACCGTCTGCGCCAGCACGGGACGATCACGCAGGATCCGGTCGAACGACGCCACAGGACGTACGTCGGTGCGCAGCGCCGCCAGGAAGTCGCCCACCGCGGTCCCGAACGGAAATGTCGACGGTTGGGACGAATCGGCATCGACATCGTCGTGGATGCGGCTGCGCAGGATTTCGCGGTCGGCGTCGGGCAACGACGCAACGTATTCAGCGAGTTCGGTCACCGGATCGGCCGGAGCCCCCACCGGAAGATCCCGGGCGGCGATCGCCCCGAGCCGTGCAACGGCCTCCTGGATCTCCTCGGGCGCACCCGTGTCGAGACCGATGTCGAGCAGAGGACGATCCCGCTCGTTGCACAGTGTCTGCCACCGGGCAACGGCAGCGAGGTCATCGACGAGAAGCGCGAGCGCCGGGACGGGCGCTGCCGACTCTTCCGGCCCGAGCGTGGAAGGGTCGCGCAGCACCGTGAGTACGAGGGCCGCACAGACGATTTCGTAGACCGCGTCGCTGTCGGCGCCGCGCACGTCGAACAGGTCGGCGGGGCTGCGGCTGAACAGCTCCGCGGTGGTAGGGGCATGCGGCAGGCGCGCGACGATCGTCGCGGCCGACACCCCCAGGTCGAGGGCTTCCACGGCGACTTCGACGGTGCGGATCAGCCCGTCCGCGAACCGCAGTTCGGGGTGGTCGGTGACGTAGATCCGGGACAGTTCCGCGCAGAGCTCCGGGATCTCGGTGTCGGCAGCGGTCTGCGCCGGTGACTGCGATTCCCACCAGCTCGGTGTCGGCGCGAGCGCATTCAACGCTGCCGTGCGCGCAGACCCGTAGCGATCGAGCCACGGCATGAGCTCGAGCCAGGTTCGGTCGTCGAGCTCATCGACGGAAAGCGCACGTGACCACAACGACACGAACCGATGCTCCTCTTCGACGTCCCGAGGGAACCGTCGTAGGTTCCTCCGTGCGAAACGCCCGTGCGGACGCCCGACCGCTCAGCATACCGGCCGAAAACGCACCTTGCGCCCATCGGCGAGTGCCATCGAGCCACGGTG
This sequence comes from Rhodococcus artemisiae, assembly GCF_036327795.1. NCBI lineage: Bacteria > Bacillati > Actinomycetota > Actinomycetes > Mycobacteriales > Nocardiaceae > Rhodococcus > Rhodococcus artemisiae. The sequence goes on along the minus strand of NZ_JAUTXY010000018.1, from coordinate 2,201 downwards.
ACGCGTACCCGATCGGGTGGTGTGGACCGGCATACGTCAGGTCACGGCCGATGTCATGTCACGGCCGCGTCGCGAGGGGCTTCGCCGGCCTCCTCGTCTCTCACCTCCGGCCGCAGGCGCAACAGCACGAGCCCCGCGACCGATGCGACGATGAGCGAGCCCACTGCCCCGTTCACGTGCAAGGCGTACACGGCGATCCCGGATCCGATCAGCCCTGCCAGCAGCGCACACCACAGCAGCGCTTTCCCGACGAACGCTCCCATTTCTCAAATACCTTCCGGCAAGTCCCCATCCAGGTCGCAACGATAGTGTCACCTGTCACAAAACCGACAGAACTCGGGCGGTGTGTCCCCGATTGGTGTACCAATCGCGGCGCGGGGATACTCGGCACGACATGGCTCGAGGGACGGGAGGCACGACGTGGATACACAGTCGACCGGGCGCGATGTGATCCTGCGGGATGTGACCCTGCGCGACGGCCTGCAACTCACCGGGAAACTGCTCCCGGTGCAGCGCAAGGTCGAGATCGTGCACGCCCTTCTCGCCGCGGGGATACCCGAGCTCGAGATCGGGTCGCTGGCGCGCGCCGACCTGGTGCCGCCGATGGCGAACACCCTCGAACTGGTGTCGGCGCTCACCGAAGAAGAACTGGATCGTTGCTGGATCTGGGTGGCCACCCCGCGGCACGTGGAGAAGGCGCTCGCTGCGGGAGCGCGGCGGTTCCAGTACTGCTTCTCGGTGTCCGATTCCCACAACCGCGCGAACATCGGCCGCGACACCGAGGACAGCCTCGCGGCAATGCCCGCCGCAGTGGAACTGGCCCGCGCCGCGGGCGGCAGCATCCAGTTGTGTCTGGCGACATCGTTCACCTGCCCGTTCGACGGGCCCGTCGACCCGGACCGTGTCCTCGAGATCGCATGCGACCCGCGGGCCGACGGATCGGCCGATGTCGTCGTCGCCGACACCCTCGGCCAAGCCGTCCCCGCGCAGGTCAGCGCCCTCGTCTCGCGCATCCGCGGGGAGTCGCCCGATCGTCGGATCGTCTACCACGGCCACGACACGTGGGGTCTGGGTGTCGCGAACGGCCTCGCTGCCGTCGAGGCGGGCGCGAACGTCGTCGACGGCGCGCTCGGCGGACTCGGCGGTTGCCCGTTCGCACCCGGAGCGAGCGGGAACACCGCGAGCGAGGACCTGCTCTTCGCTACCCGTCCGTCGTGGCTCTCTCCGCACGTGTTCGCCGACATCGTCCGGCTCGGAGAGGACGTCGTCGCCGAACTGGACGAGCCGAACCGTTCCCGCGCCAGGCAGGGGGCACGGTCGGAGGCCGACGCGTTCGAATGGGTCGTCCGCGCATGAGGATTCTGATTGCACCAGACAGTTTCAAGGGCACCTACACCGCCGCCGAGGTCGCCGACGCGATCGCTGCCGGAGCCGCATCCGCGGGTCACGAGACGATCCGCATGCCCGTGGCCGACGGCGGTGAGGGCACGCTCGATGTCCTCACGGTTCCGCTCGGCCTCGAACGTATCGAGGTCGAGGCGGTCAACCCGTGGCGGGCCCCGTGCCGCGGCTTCTTCGGCCTGTCGCCCGACGGCACCGCGATCGTCGAGCTCGCCACGGTCAGTGGAATCACGACCGCACACAACGGTGTTCGCGATGCCGCCGCCGCCGACACGTACGGCACCGGGATGATCATGGCCGCCGCGGCGAAGCGCGGTGCGCGGCAGATCGTCGTGGCAGCGGGCGGGTCGGCCACCACCGACGGTGGTCTCGGGGCGCTCGCCGCGATCGAAGACGCCGATGGCCTGGGTTCTGCCTCCGTCGTCGTGCTCACCGATGTCACCACCCGCTACACCGACGCCGCGCGGGTGTTCGGGCCGCAGAAGGGCGCCGACCCCGCGACCGTCGAGCTGTTGACGACACGACTACACGAGGCCGCCGCGTCGTTGCCGCGCGATCCACGGGGCGTGGACGGCACGGGTGCGGCCGGTGGGTTCTCCGGAGGAATGTGGGCCCGATTCGACGCCGAATTGCGCCCCGGCGCCGCCTACGTGCTGGATGTGGCAGGTTTCGACGACGCGCTCGCCACCTCCGACCTCGTGGTGGTCGGCGAGGGACGACTCGACGGGCAGTCGCGCGCCGGCAAGATCATCTCGGCGATTCTGGCGCGCAGTGGTTCGGTGCCTGTCGTCGCGGTGGTG